>JAQTYS010000095.1 GCA_028688175.1 Methanothrix sp.
TTTAATATAATCGTGCACTGAGCTATAAAGCCTTAACTTTCTGCAATACTATGCACAACAATTAATTAATCAAATTTGCTAATTGATGTAAATAGGATATATTTTGTCTCACCCAGAGAAACATTTCTGTAGATAATATTAATTATGCATCAATGCTTTTTTCGATTGTTTGGCTCTCTTATTAGTAGTATCTCGGCATTCTCCTCATCGCCTGCCCGTAGGCCAGTCCAACCAACAGCCCCACGATATGAGCCATATGAGCGATATTGTCTGCTGAACCTAAGGTTAGAAAGTCGATTAGTGCGAATAGCACGACTGCGCCACGAATGCTCATCGGTATAACGAAGAAAAGCAGTATGCGAATCTCGGGAGCAATTATTGCCAGACACCCCATCACCCCGAAGAGAGCTCCACTCGCGCCCACCATGGAGCCGCTGGATATCATCATCTGGCCCAGTGCAGCCACTATTCCTGAAAGTATGTAGATCTGCAGGAATTTATTTTCACCCACGCGCCTTTCCAGCTCCATGCCGAAGAAGAAGAGAAAGAACATATTCCAGAAGATATGGTTAAAGTCGGCATGCACGAACATATATGTAATGAGCGTCCAGGGCCTTTGCATTACATAGTCCGGATTTAATGCCAGATAGTTATACACAAAGGCAGGAAAAATGATGCTGATTAAGAATACCACGATGCATGTTAATAATATAAGACCGGAATAGGTCACAGGCAGCCCGGAAGGAATATAGCCCCGCCAGCCGTTGACTGGAATCGGCTCACCCCATTCATCCCTGCGTCTAAAATCCACTGGTTTCAATTTAACTCCTTATTAGCAGCATATTCCTTCATAGCTTACGAATCTAACAGCAATCATTCCGGCACGTACTGGCCATTTCGCAGGACAATGACATAATCTGCGGAGTTGCGCAGAGCCACTGAGAAGCCAGGTTCTGCTCCAAAGATGATAGTCTCCTTGCCGTGTTCCATTGCTTTCATTAGCACCGGCTTGAGATCCGCATCCCGGGTGACAAGCGCCAGGGTGTCGATGACGGGATTATATATCATATCCACACCCTCAACCGCCATTCTCACATCCACATCGCTGGTGCAGATGACCGGATCAAAGCCCTGGTTCTCCACCGCTTCCACTAGTTTCTCAGAGGCGTACTGATTTAAGAAAACCTTACCCATCTTGATATCGCCATAATCCTTGAGAATGTCCCGAATCTCCTCCAGATCCATCTGGAACTCCTTTCTGAGCATATTGGGACCATCCACGAGCAGTCCGATCTTTTTCCTCCCCTTCTCCTTTTTGGAGCCCAGGTAACTCATGATATGCTCGAACTGTATTGGTATCCGATTCATGTTGATCCTTTCTTAATCGATTTGGATTAGATGTTATAAATTCGTTTGGTATTTTCTGCAGTTATCCGGGCTATCTCTTGAGGCTCCAAGCCCCTAATCCTGGCAATGAGGCGAACTGAATCTAAGACAAGCGATGGTTCATTTCTGCCGCCACGAGGTGAGAGGAAGGGACTATCGGTCTCCACCAGCAGTCGATCCAATGATACATTTTTAGCCAGTATTTGATGACGACCAGATCGACAGGTGTTAGTGGCCAGAGAAATGTAAAATCCCCTATCAATGGCCTCGTTCATGGTTCCGATCGAGCCGCTATAGCAGTGAAAGACCACCTTGTCCAGGTGCTTGACCATCTCCAAAGCAGGCTGCTCGGCATCACGAGAATGGATGACTAAAGGCAAATCCAGGGACTTGGCCATCTCTATGACCCTGCGAAAGACCTTTGCCTGCCGCTCTCTGCTGGGAGCATCTTTGCAGTGATAGTAATCTAATCCTGCCTCGCCTATGCCCACGGCCTGGTCGGCATTGTCTGCAATCTGCTTAAAAAGCATCTCCAGTTCCGGCTCTCTAATGCTTTGCAAAGTGTTGGGGGAAAGCCCCAGCGTGGCTGAGATGAAACCGTACTTTTTGGCCAGCTCCAGGGACTTGGCATTGGTGGAATAGTCCACTCCTGAGTTGATCATGTGGACTACGCCCGATTTTCGGGCGCTCTCTAGTACAGCTTCGCGATCTTTATTGAACTGCTTAAAGTCAAGGTGGCAATGCGAATCGATCACACCCTGCAAAGAGACATTTATCGATGAGATTCCTCCACTACATATCATGTTTTTATTTCTGCCACATTCTCCTTTTTAGACTTGATGGTATTATCTTTTTTGGTGTGGCTCAGACTTTTGCATCTCTCGCCAAGCCTTTCCTTTTCTCTTGCGCCGGATGCCTTCTTTCCTCCAGGGTATTCTATCGCGAGCGAAATACCGCAAAGGAATATAAGTCTGAAGTCCCTGATTCATTGTCATGAGCAAAATGGAGATCATCCATAGTCTTATCGAGGATATTCCGGTTCTTCTCGTATCCGGTAAGATCGATGCAGTGACTTCCAAGGACCTTGAAACTGCTTTAACCGAACTGATAGATAAGAATAAAAAATTTTTGGTAATTGACATGGAAAAGGTGGAGTTTCTCAGCAGTTCCGGCCTGAGGGTGCTTATGGCATCGCTTAACAGGCTCAAACACAGAGACGGAGATCTGCTCCTGGCAACTGTGCAGCCTTTTGTCAAAGATGTCTTCTTTTTGACCGGAGCCAATAGATTCTTTTCCATTTACTCCAGTCAGGAAGAAGCGATCAAGAGTCTTCAAATATAGCTCGCAATTCTCATGGCCAATTTATTAATCAGCGATTCCCTGGTACTGCTCCAGGCAGTAAGCGTAATCGTAGTTGCAGCCCTCTTGATCTCACGCAGCCGGCCTTTTACGGATATTATTGAGGGGCGGATAACAACGAAGAACCAGTTGCTTCTTGTTCTCTTCTTCGGAATGGTCTCGATTTACGGTTCGGTGATCGGCATTAATGTGCTCGGTGCCATCATCAACGTCCGTGATCTTGGCCCGCTTGTGGCAGGCCTCGCCTGCGGGCCGGTGGTGGGACTGGGCGCCGGACTTATCGGCGCAGCTTTCCGCTTCTCTGAAGGCGGCTTCACCGCCCTGGCCTGCAGCATAATAGTAACTCTGGCGGGTCTCTTTGGGGGCTTTGTTTATCTGCATAAAGGCAGATTTCCTGGGGTCGTCTTCTGCGCTGCCTTTGCCGTGCTCTTCGAGCTATTTCATATGCTTATGACTATTGCCATCTCCCGGCCCTTTGATCTTGCTTTGCAGGTGGTGGAGCAGGCCATCGTACCCATGATTCTGGCCAATGGAGCAGGCATGCTCATATTCGCGTTCATCATAGCCAATATCATCCGGGAGAGGGAAACGATGAGGGAAAGAGATAGCTATCAGCTGCAGCTACAGATAAAGCAGGCAGAGCTGGTGGTAGCCGCAGACATTCAAAAGAGCTTTCTTCCCGGCAAGATTCCTTCTCTGAAAGGATTTGATATCGCGGCCACCGCCATTCCCGCTAAAGAGGTGGGCGGAGACTTTTATGATTTTTCACCGCAGGATGACAATTTGCAATTTGTGATCGCAGATGTATCCGGAAAAGGTGTTCCTGCTGCTTTGTTCATGGCCCTCTCCCGAATAATTGTGCGAGCATGCTCCGCACCTTCAAGGGGAGGATTCGAGAGGCTGAAGTGTGCCAACAATATGATCGTGGATGATTCCGGTTCTGCGACTTCGGGCATGTTTGTTACTCTTTTCTTGGCCAGGCTGAGCCAGAAGGATCATAGTCTGGAATACGTCAATGCCGGCCACAATCCCCCTCTGCTCTTGCGGGCCGATTCGAATAGTATCGAGAGGATGGATGTGACCGGTGTAGCTTTAGGGATGATGGCAGATATGGAGTACGAACAGCGGCTGGTAGTGCTAAAACCGGGTGATATCTTGTTTTCATATACAGACGGCATTGTGGAGGCCATGAACGACAAAGAGGAGTTCTTCGGCGAGAATCGTCTCAGATCCGCCCTCGTCGCAGCTGCAAGGCTATCTGCCCAGGGGATATTGGATAGCGTTTTGCATGATCTGGGCCAGTTTACCAAAGGCGTGGAGCAGTCGGACGATATAACCGCCATAGTGATTAAAGCTGCAAAATGATCCGACGCCAGATTGAAATATTGGAGCTACGAATCAACCGGCAATACCGCAAGGCAAAGGCGGGAAGTGAATTTGAATAAAATTCCAAGGGCACGGTAATTAAGATGACCAGAAAACCCACTAATCTCATCTACGGCGTTGACGATGAGCCACCTCTTGCCACTACGCTGATCCTGGGCTTTCAGCATATCTTCATCCTATCCATTGCCTTCATCTTTCCAGTAGTGATAATAAATGAGATCGGTGCTTCGCCCGAAGATGCGCAAAACCTCATCTGCATGGCCATGCTGGCCACAGGCTTTTCCACTGCTTTGCAGGCCTTGAATAAGGGGCCAGTCGGCTCCGGTTATCTCTGCCCTCTATTAAACGGTCCGGCTTTCGTGCCTGCGTCGCTCCTGGCAGGCAAGGCTGGAGGCCTGGCTCTCATCTTCGGCATGACGGCCCTGGCCGGTATCTTCGAGGGTCTTTTCTCTCAAGTTGTGGGCCGAATGCGCAAGTTCTTCCCGCCGGAGGTGACGGGAACTGTAGTGCTCATGGTGGGTGTGGAGGTGATACCCATCGCCGTTCCCAAATTCTTTGGGGTGGATAGCACGCATCCAGGAATTCAAGCCATGCCTTTTCTGGTGGCATTGATCACTCTGGTGGTCACTGCCGGATTCAATGTTTGGGGCAAAGGCAAGATGCGGCTCTACTCTCTTTTGATCGGCATGGCGGCGGGTTATGCAATCTCCTTTGCGGCAGGCATCTTGACCATGGACCAGGCCAGGCTGATAGTCGACTCTGCCTTCTTCCAGCTTCCCGAGATCGGCAAATTCGGAATGTCGTTTAGCACTGCCATGCTTGTGCCCTTTCTGGTGGCGGCCTTATCATCTGCCCTCAAGACCATGGGCGACCTCACCACCTGCCAGAAGATCAACGATGCCGATTGGAAGAGAATAGAGATGCGGTCCATAAGTCGGGGCATGCTGGCCTGCGGAGCGGGAAATATAGCCTCCGGGCTCCTGGGGGCTCTGGGCCAGTCGGTCTCTTCCAGCAATATTGGTCTATCCATCGCCACCGGAGCGACGAGCCGGCGCATCGGCTATGCGGCAGGCGGCATTCTCATATTGATGGCTTTCTTTCCCAAATTGGCTGCCATATTCGTGATTATGCCCACGCCGGTGATGGGTGCCTCTCTGATCTTCACAGTCTGCTTCATGATCATGGCAGGCGTTCAGATCATCATGTCCCGTATGATCGACTCCAGAAAGACCTTCGTGGTAGGGCTTTCCATCATATTCGGGCTCTCTTTTGATGCTGTGCCCGGACTATACGCCGGATTGGATCCGATGCTGAGGCCCCTCTTATCCTCATCTCTGGCACTGGCTACGATTTGCGCAGTGGTGCTCAACGTCTTCTTCCGCCTGGGCATCAGCCGGAAAATGGAGTTTGAGATCGATCCGGCTACCGATACCTCGGAAAAGATATTTCAGGTCATGGAGAAGCAGGGCGGCATCTGGGGTGCCCGGCGAGAAGTCATCTTTAATGCCATCTCTGCCATGAACGAGCTTCTGGATGCGGCACCCTTCCTGGGTCTATCTGAAAAAAAGATTGCCCTGAGCGCTTCGTTTGATGAGTTCAACCTGGACGTTCGGGCAGTCTATGAGGGCAAGCCCTTTGAGATTCCTACAACCATGCCCAGCATAGATTTTATGCATGATGAACAGGCAAGCGCGCTGGCTCTGGCAGCGTTTACCATGAGCAGATACGTGGATAAGATGAGCTTCTCGACCAAAGAAGGGAAGACACAGCTGCATATGCATTTCGAGCACTAAAATTGTATGGAAGGCCTGGAAATCAAGCCTTCTTCCGTTCTGCTGCGTCATTGAGGAGCATCAGTCGGTTTATGGCGCTGACCAGGGCCTCTACTGAAGCCATGACTATATCCTCGCGCGCCGATCTGGCGCTGACCTTGCGTCCCCGGTCGTCCTCTACGCCAATCACCACTTCTGCCAGGGCATCGGCCCCGCCGCTGATGGCTTCAATTCTAAAGTCGCAGAGGTGGATTGAGGTATCACTGTCCAGCAGGCCCTGCACGGCATTTACGGCGGCATCCACCGGCCCCACGCCGATATGAGCGAGAACTTTCTCTTTACCTCGCACCAGGGCCTTTACGGTTGCCGTGGGTGTGATGATATTGCCGGTCATGACCGAGACCTCTTTGAGCACTACCGCCTGGCTTCCTCTGGCCACTTCTCCGATCACCACATCGGCAATGGCCTGAAGATCGATATTGGCGATCTGCTTGCCTTTATCACCCAGCTCTTTGATCCTCTCCAGGATCTCCTGAAGCTGCTCTTCCGTGGGCAGGTAACCCCCTTCTTCCAGCACCTTGGCCACAGCGTGCCGTCCCGTGTGCTTTCCCATGACTATGCGTCTCTTGTGGCCTACCATTTCCGGGGTCATGATCCCCGGCTCAAAGGTCTTGCTGTTCTCAATAACGCCGTGGCTGTGTATGCCGCTCTCGTGAGAGAAGGCATTATCCCCTATAATTGGTGCGGTTATGGGAATCTTAACCCCGGTGAGCCGCTCCACCATGCGGCCTGTCTCCACCAAGTATTCCGTCTTTATGCTGGTGCGAGCGCCATAAATGGCATGCAAGCTCATCACGGTCTCGGCCAGGTTGGCGTTGCCTGCCCTCTCGCCGAGACCATTTACGCAGACCTGGACCTCTCTGGCTCCTGCCTCTACTGCCGCCAGGCTGTTGGCAACAGCCAGACCGAAGTCGTTGTGGCAGTGCACATCAACCACCATATTCACATCATCGCAGATATCCTTGACAAAACGGTAGAAGGCAGAAGGAGCTGCAACTCCTACCGTGTCCGGGATATTGATGATATCGCAGTGCACCTCTTCCACCGCCTTGAAAATGCGATGCAAGAACTGCGGCGAGGTGCGGGTGGCATCCATAGCTGAGAAGAGACATGTTCTGCCGCTGTCCTTGACAAACTGCACCGTCTCCATTGCTCCGGCCACAATCTCATCATGACTCATCTTAATAGTATGAGCTATCTGGATGTCAGAGGTAGGAACGAAGACATGCACCATGCCCACATCGGCATCAAGACATGCCTGAGCATCCTTTTTCACAATGCGAGAGAGGCCGCAGACCTGGGCTTGCAAGCCCTCTCTGGCAATCTGCCGGACGCTGTCAAACTCACCTTTAGAAGATACTGGAAATCCAGCCTCGATAACATTCACACCGAGTTTATCAAGCTGCCTGGCGATCTTGAGCTTATCATCCAGATTGAGTGATACGCCTGGAGTCTGCTCGCCATCCCTAAGAGTCGTGTCAAAAATGCGGACTTTTTCATCAACAAGCGAACGAACGTCGTAGAAGACGATTCCCCACAGAGGTTTCATGTGTCATAGATCAAGGATAACATGCATAGCTATAAAACTTTTGCCGCCTAATGCAAAAAAAAGGCCTCGGAGATGACCTCAAGTATTTCGCATAATGGTCAAGTGGACAGGCAACCAATTGACCGCGTTCGATTGGCGTTGCATCCAGCCGCGCAGCATCGCCAAAACGCTTCCTGCGAGCTGGCATGATCTCGGGGCCGAAGATAAATGCAAAATGATTCGAAGAGGATTCATGTCTGAAATTGAAAAAAAAGACATTACTGATTATCTGACAGAGACGGAACGAGCAAAACTGCTGGCCAGTCTTCATCATTTCTTGGTATGGGTAGGAGCTACAGAACCGGAGCAGATGCAGATAGATGGCAATGATCTCTCAAGCGAGATGGAAAAGTATCATCAGACGGAAAAGGATCTGCCACCCGAAATTCATGCCGGACAGGGTCGAGTTGAGCTGCATCGCCTCATCTGGAGATTGATCAATGAGAAGGAGATAACAGATGAAGAGCATGTGCAAATCGCCGAGTTGATCGAGATCTTGGATAAGAAGGAGAAGAAAGACGAGGAAGATCTCAAGGCGGCAAAGCTGAGCTTAAAGCAGGCAATGATGCTTCACGATGAAGCTGCAAGCATAATCAGAGCCCTTTTGGATCTCAAGGATGTACTAAAAAAGAAAGAACATGGCACACCGGTAGGATACGACCCAGAGGACCTGATCAAGCGAAAGGTTGACCAGGCGAAAAAATGGAATAATTTCGTGGATGAAATTAAAAAGAATGGCGGATTGTAGTTAAGTCAAGGGGTAGAGATATTTACACCTTCGTTTAAGAAGAGCCCTCCATGAAACTCGTAATTACTATTATCGCTGTGCTGGCGTCGATATTAGTTCTGCCGGCAATGGGAGAATCGGCAAAGTTCTGGTCCGATCAGGCTAATGACTACTTCATAGCAGGTGACTTTGAAAATGCGGCTGCAGGCTATGACAAGGCCCTGGAGCTGGAGCCGAACAGTACTGACCTGTGGGATAATAAGGGAAAAGCTCTGGCCAACTTGGGCAGAATTGATGACGCGATCTCTTGTTTTGATAAGTCGCTTGAAATCAACGCCTCTAACCTCGAGTCTATGAACTTGTTGGCAATTGCGCTTTCTCAGGGATTGAATAAATACAGTGAGGCCATTGCCATCTTCGACCAGGTTCTGCAAATAAATCCATCTTACTATGACGCTTTGATTGGAAAGGGCATGTCTCTGGCCAATAATGGTGACCTTTCCGGCTCTCTGGATTGCTTTGAAAAAGCCACTCAAGTCAGGTCCCGGGACCCATCCGGCTGGAATAACAAAGGCGTAGTTCTGCGGCAAATGGGAAGATATCAGGATGCTTTGACCTGCTTTAGCAAAGCTCTCTCCCTTGACTCTTCTCATGTGGCTGCCCGGCAGAACCGAGATTTAACCCTGCAAGACTTAGAACAGGAACAGCCGACTGCTCCAAGCATGAGCACGGATAATATGCAGTAAGCCGGTAAAATCATTTTTTTATTCATATTCAGACCGAAACCAGATCGCATGGGCAAATATTTCGTCGATTTCATTAAATCGTCCAATAGCTTAAAATAAATGTTCGTCAATCACCGATCTGAGGTGTTGGGGAAATGCTCAAGCAGATCTGTTTGATAGTGGCAACAGCAGCTCTGATTTTCGGGGTGCAAGCAATGCCCGTGAGCTTTGCAGATGCTATGAACAACGCCGGCCAGAAAGATATCCTCACCATCACGAATTATGATACAGGCGCAACATTAACCGAGTCTTACACTGACATTGAGCATCTGCAAAGGAATACACAGGTTAATACTGGAGCTTATGGGATGCAATCCGATTCTTCGAAAGCCGGGGAGGCGGGCGACAGCCGGGGCTTTAGCCCTGCCGGCAACCTAGCCGGTGGTCTTGAGGCCAGCATCAATTCCAATGTGATAGGCAAAGCCCATATCGCCTGGCAATCAATCGATCCGA
>JAQTYS010000096.1 GCA_028688175.1 Methanothrix sp.
CTCAACATCACCCGGCTGAGTGTCACCAGAAAGAGGGCCATAAGCAGCCACCCAAGCAGCGTCTCTATCACCGTCAGCACCTCGTAGCCCTCAATTATGCTAAAATTCTGGGGGGTCTTTCCTAAAAACTCCATGCTGCTGAAATAGAAAGCATCATTGGGCGATACGATTGATAACGCTTGTGAGTGCGAATTCACTGCGTCCGGCATAAGAGCATTTCCTGCCCAGAAGATGCCCGCGAAGAGAAGGATGATGGACAGACTGAGAAGAATGGTATGAGAAGGACGCACTCCGTAGCCGCAGGAGATCCAGGCCAGATAATCGAATAACTTGGGGAAGATCCTATGCGAGAGCGACTGCTTTTCCTTTCGATATTGGTAATAGCAGTCATCCTGATCCTCGTACTGCTCGAGATTCCGGAAGTTTTTGGTGAGCGTCAGATACACGGAACCATTAAAGGGAATGTGCTCTTTGATGATATTCCAGCGGACTACTATGCGGCTGAAATTGAAGTCCTTGAGGTGGATGCTCGATCCTTCCGAGAAGACTGCATCAGAAAGATTCAATGTGTACACCTTGGCATTAGTCAGGTGAAAATATTTATCGAACCTTGCCCGGCCGAAGTCGGCATCATTGAATTTGGCCCGCGAGAAATTGGCATCGATGGCAAAGTGTGATCGGGTGAAGTTGGCCTCTCTCTGAAATTGTGCATCGGAAAAGCCAGCATCCTCCTGAAAGTGAGAGCCTGAAAAGTTGGCAGCTTTGGTGAAGGATGTGCCATCAAAGTCCACCAGCCCGCAAAAGGCAGCGTGATCGAAGAACACATCACCCTTAATGACCGAGTATTCGATTTTGATTATTGATTTAACGATTCTTTGCTTAGCTTTATTAAATGGCAGATCCAGCCGGTGCAGATCCAGGTCGCCGTAGATGATTACGTTTTCATACTCTACCGATTTGCCCTTCTCGATCTTATCCAGGATCTCCTCGGCCTTGACCATCAATAGGCTATCGACCATAAACGAAGGGAAATATCGATAGGAACTGATATGCTTTGCGGTACTCAATCCTGGGCCGTTCTCGGCCAAGCAGTTTCAAGTATCCTTCGAATCCCTCCCCCGCAGCATCTTCTCCACAAAGTCCCAATCATGCTCGTAGATATGCGCCGAAGCGCTGGTAGTGGAGATCGATCCCGGCTTTGCGCCTATCTCAAAGCTGACATATTGCAGCAGTCTGGCCAGACCGTAAAGATTGGCAGGATAAGCTCCGGCAAAGTCGTGACTGCGAAAGAAGATGGACAGGTGCAGGCGACCATCGCGCAGCTTGAAGTCGTCCACAATCATGCAAGGAACCTCATCTTTGGCAGAGTCTATGGGCACGATCCAGGTTACAGCTGTTGCCCGGCGCGTAATTGCCGAAGCCCTGAGTCGAGAGATAATCTGCTCGATCTGATCCAGTTCGGGCATGCCAGGCAGATGCCAGGCGCGCAGGCGCTCTCCGTAGGTGTACTCAAAGCCGGGATTCTCGCCGGATAAAAGCTGCGAAGCGTACTCTTCCAGGCGTTCCTCATTCCAGGAGTACTGGGCGGGAATCATCTCCTGGTAGGGATCCTCCACCACCACCTGCAACGATAGAATTTCCCTTATCCTGGTGCTCCTCTCATCTGTGATCAGAGCCCCCTGCCGCCAGATGAGGTTGAGCGCCCGAAGCCAGGCATCGGAGATGGTTCTCGCCCGAATAAATCGTCCCAGTCTTGCCATGAAAAATCACCTTATTTATTGCCGCTCGCCTGTCAACTCCGCCAGCGCCTCCGGCGGAAATGCCTTGAGAATATCTATCTTTTTGACGCATCGTGTGGCGATGGCGTATTTTTTGGCAACAGGCTTCAGCTCCCTTATACTATACATCCTGGCGATCTCCTCAATATCCATGAGAATTACAATCCTTTGCATGATACATTAAGTTTCTTGAGGCACTGAGGCATTACCTAGGTAGACCGTTATTCTGCAATCCTGGTAGAAACATGACTGGAACATGCGATGCATTCGGATCTGCCAACCTTAAGCGTCTCATGCCAGAAGGGCTGCGAATTGGCCCAGCTCCAGACCGAGGCCGCCATAGCTGAATTTGAGGTCGAAGAGGCCATTATGTGCCAATAATAGTATCACGATTAAGGTAATCTCAAATAATATAAGCAGCGCTATGAGGATAATACCAAGGCCCGGCGTCTGAAATGCTTCAATGACAAAGTCCCACATAGTCCTTCCCACGACCATACTGTCCCCACCTGAGCGCACCGCAACGGATTCTTTTATAGGTTATTAAAGGAGAGGAATGGGTGCGGAGCGAAAGTAATCAGAGGAAAAGATATTTTTAGAGATCTGCAGAAAACAATAGACAATGCCCGACTTCGAATGGGCGCTGGTGAGCGCCCTCAACTCATTCTTCGAGAAGGATGGCATCGCTGCCATTGCCTACCGGCTCAAGCAATCACGCTTCTCCGGCCAGTTTATAGATATCCTGGTGGACTCCAAGATTCCCGAGTACTATCTGGCAATCGAATGCAAAAGTCTGGATGCACGCAAGACAAAATCTCTCTACTTCAAGCAGCACTTCAGCCTGGCTGCAGGAGAGCATCAGATGACTAGGGAGACGGAGTTCATCACCCGTTCGGGAAGACAGGGCATCTTGGCGGTGGAGCTGCGCTACGGCGCCGGCAAAGCGCGGACGGCGCACCTCGTTCCCTGGGGGCAAATCTTCCAGAGATACAACGCTGGAGAGACGGGCATATCTCTGCGAGAGATCGAGATCAATCCACCACTGGAGAGAAAGGGCGGAGCTTACCGGATCTCTCGTTTGGACATAATACGCATCTCGGGATACTTTGATTTAGCAGGCGTTGGCGACGATCAGGAAGAGGAAACGGCTGCAGAGGAATAAAGAGACCTAAAGGGTTGCATGCGCCAGACAACTGCAAACGGCTGATGATCTAATACGTTTGTTTTCATATGTTTCGGTTAATATCAAGGGTTATGGGAATTTTAGAATTTATGAGGTTATCCCCTCTCCAGAATCGCAGGTTGAATTACATTTTTTATGATCTATGAATTGCAGTATATATTATGATTGCGCAAAAGGAATATCTTTACGCAGTTGCATATTTGTAGCATAATCTTAGCTACAGAACAATGGATGTAGAGAAATAAACTATTTATATCATTGCGTATTTCTTATATCTAAATATAGAATGAGGTTATTATGAGACAATTCTCTGTAAAAGTTCTGGATGATGCCGACCGGGAATTCGTAGAGGTTCTACGAGAACTTGACATTCCCAGAAATGTGGCCAGTATGATCACCTATCTGGCCAATGTGGAGGAGGCTACCTCTCGGGAGATAGAGATAGGCTCTAACCTGCGCCAACCAGAGGTGAGCATTGCTATGCGTACGCTGCGTAGCAACAATTGGGTGGAAGAAAGAGAGATTAAAAAGGATGGAAAGGGTCGGCCCATGAAGGTTTACAGGCTTACTATATCCTTGGACGAAATCATAAAGCACTTCGAGGATGAGAAAAGAAAAGAGTCGGCCAAAACACAGGAGAGCATCGAGAAGCTTAAGGAGTTAAGTCGGGGCTTGAGCGTAACGCCTTCTTAGTGCAAAGATTGATATGGTCAACTACCCACCAATGAATTGGCGGGCATGAGCACCGCCGATATTGGGGGCTTGTAGCTGCGCAAAAATTCGCGCTACGATGGGCAGGTTGGCTTCTACCCTTGCTCTGATATTCAGAGCCGCGTTGTAGTCTGCATCGGCTGAGGAACCGCAGCAGGTACAAACAAAATCATCTCGTGTAGGACGATTGGATTCAGATATATGATGGCAGACATGGCATTCTTGAGATGTATAGGCAGGGTTGATGTAGACTACAGGCACGCCAGCGTTGGTCGCCTTGTATTCAATGAACTGTCTGAGTTGGCCAAATCCCCACGAAAGATGCTTGCGCCTCTGAGACTTCTTAACCGTCGTCCTCTTCCCGATGCCACTGAGATCTTCAAGGGCAATGATGGAAGAGGTGTCTATAGCCTTCACAACCATCTTTTTGGAGGTGCAATGGTTAACATCGCGTCTGAACCGCGACTCGTGTTTGCCAATTTTCTTAAGATGTCGTTTGGCACTTTTGGTACCACATTGTTGCAGATCTGCTTTAATTGTATCTATTTTGCGTCTGGTTTTCTCGATGGCGTCGCCAGAAAATACCTCTCCAGTAGAGTCAACCGCAATATTCTTGACCCCCAAATCGATGCCAAGAACTGCTGTAGCATCGATCGGAGAAGCGTCGGGTGCATCCACAACAACCGCCAGATAGAATGTTTTGTTCCTAAAAATCAGATCGACTTGCCCTCTTGGTCGGTTCATTCTGTCAGAATAGTATTCTCCGACGCGAATAGGCAGTACGAGCCTGCCTTTGAGGGTAAGCAGAGAAACGCGATCGAGGCCCTTCCAGGACATGATCCTCTGGTCATAGGGCATGGCCCCATCAAGATCAAATTCCACTTGAATGGATTTGTCTCTCTTATATGCTTCAACCGTTTTGGAGATCGCACGAACAGCCATCTGAGCGGAAAGATTGTACTGCGCCCGAATGCGATAATAGACGGTCTTCTGCAGCTCTATTTTGTTAGCAAGCCGCAATTCAAACGCGGTTTTGGCAATGTCATTACAAGCAGCATTGAACTGATGCATAGTCTCATGGAGAGCTTCAGCTTGCTCCGGGGCAGCTTCTACCTTAACCATAAGAGTCTGCATCATTGTATTGAAGGTATAGCTCTATGAATATAAATATTATGGGTATAGGAGCGGCCTTCCTCTCACGACTGAAGTCGCGAGCATCCGGCCTGTTTCCTTTGTGAACTGCTGCATATTCAATTAAAAATGATAAAATATAGGCGCCTTACCATAGTACGCCTCTGGCATCGGGCCTTTGATTGAATTCTCTCCAGCAAAAGAATCTATTTTACTTCTTCTCCCCTACCCCGGAGGTCATCAAGGTTATCTTCCATGAGCTTCTTGCTTTTGATCTCTTCTTTTTTGCCACCCTTTCTCTCGGTATTTCTTTTCTTAAAATCAGCCAAGAATCTCACCTATTCCATCCATACTGGGAACTATAATTAACCTTTCCGTTCATCATTGCTTTTCTGCCAGATAGGCCCACTGGTCATAAATTCCCTTCGAGTCGCGATTATCGATTACCTTGCCCTTCCACCCGGCATCTCCAAGTGCTTTCGCGATGAGTTCCGCTTCTTTTTGCGTGTAAACGGTAAATAAAACCCTATTTCTTGCTAGGCTGGAGGCTTTGAGGAGAATGTCCCTCCAAAGGGGCCAGTTGAAATCGTCAATTAGCCCTACCATAAATCCTAAAACGGTATTAAAAGATCGAGCAGGAAAGATGCAGGGCAATAGCCTGGCATCCAGGACGAAGCATCTCTTAGGGTCCATAAATCTGCTCTTTAGACCCTGGCATAGATCGCAGCGATCATAGTCCATCGAGAGCGGGAATTGCCCCTGACGAATGAGCGCCTGTGTAGCCATGCCGCTGCCGCAGCATATCTCCAGTATGCTTTCGCCTTTGGGAAGTATCGGTTGCAAGAGCTGCATTAGCCTCTTGATCCTCTCCTCTACATAAAGAGGCGCTCCTTTCAGAGAGCAGCTCTCGCAAAAAAGCTCTGCTGCCAGTGAATTGGCGAAATATTCCGTCAGAGCCGAGAAGAAGTCCACCTCATCTGCCTGCACCGTCTTGACGACCTTCTCACGCCATTTTCCGGCATGCTCCGACAAGATCTTTTGGGATGAATAACGATCTGTGAGGAGCAGCCACAGCTCTGAAGGCTCGGGTAGGTGCAGGGCGAATCCCATATCTTTGACCTCAATACAGGCATCTGCATCCAGATCTTCTTGCAGTATCTCTGTGGTGACAGGCAAATCCAGCAGATCCTGCCAGGACTCTTCTGCCAGAAATATATCCTCGTCCTCTCCCAGGTTCAGTAGATGATTTAGTAGCACATCACCCTATTCACTTCCCCCTGAATATCAATCTTGTCTCATTCGTTTCCGGCAGGACTGGCGGAACAATTATATTATATTCCCGGCAAAATGGGGCTGTTTGAAATTGGTTGATCTGCCCGGGGTGGGCTCTCGCATTAGAGAGCGCCTCTTAGAGCAATATGGGGATGAAGAAAAGGCACTACAGGCAGTTTTAAACGCCGACGTAGCCGGCCTGTGCAGGGTTCTGAGCGAACGCCAGGCTCTCTTCCTGGTCTCGCATGCCAGGGGATTGAAGTACGCGGTCACGCCCGAACAGTTCCTGGCCACGGATGAAGCGACCAAGATCCAGCAGGCACTCATCACCCACCTGGCCAGCTATGCGCATACCGAATACGCCCGGCTCAAGATCGGCACTCTTTTCGCCTCATCCTCAGCACAGCTTCAGGCCGAGAACCGCAAGACCGCCCTGGCGGCGGTTTTGGCCGCGCAGAAGATGCAGGGCCATGGCTCCGAGGAACTGCTGAAAAAGATCCGGCCACTGCGCGAGAAGGCGCCGGCGCGAGTCCGGGAAAGAGCGGTAGCCGCAACCTCGACCGAGGCTTTTCAGAGGCTGAAGACGAGAGGGCTCGACAAGCTGATCGACCTGCATCTGGCAGAAAGCCCGGCGGAGCTAACGGACCTGGCCAGAAGTTACAGCCACGTCTGCCTGGTAGGCGAAGAGATGGGTGGGCAGGCGGCAGAGGATATGGAAAGGGCCGAGTCTCTGGAGGAGTGGTACCTGGTGCCCGAGGCGGTCCTGGGATTTTATGAGGAGAATTTAGAGCCTCTGCTGGCGGCAGCAACAGCAGCGGGAATACTGCAGAATGCAGGCGTTGCCGGATTTGGCAGATGGGAGACACTCCATAAGCTGCTTGCCAGGCTAAATGAGGGCGGTGATCCGGAAGGGGAGCGACTGGAAAGGCTGGCAGCTCGCCTGGGCAAGCGCGCGCTGGAAGCTGCCGCCTGGGCCAATGAGGAGCTGAAGAGCAAGATAGAGAAGAGCTCGCTGACCCTGGGCGGCACTGACCTTCTACTGGTCATGAGCCGGGGTGAGGGCGTGCGAGAGCTATTGGAGGTGCAGATGAAGAGCGTCTTTGCAGAGGTCCTCAAAGCTGCAAAGGCCCGCGCGGCAAGCGAGCTGGAGCTGGTGGGAGCGGAAACGGTGTGGCTGGATGAGATCTTCTCGGCTGAGATCAGCTATCCTCTGGAGCTGGACTTGCAGGCGCTGCGCTCTTTTGAGCAGGAGCTGCGAAGCCGCAGGGAAGGGCGGGGCCTGAAGACGAAAAGAGAGAACGCGCGGGGCTTGCAAGACAAAAGAGATGAGGCTGCCGCCCTCATTCATGCCCTGATGGAGTTTGACTACACCTACGCACTGGGGCGGTTTGCCCTGGCAGAGAATCTCACCTTCCCTGAGATCGCCCTGGAGCCGTGCCTCTCTTTTGAGGAAGGCCGCCACCTCTTCTTGGAACGGCCTGAGCCGGTGAGCTACTCCCTCGGCAGCGCCGATCGCCCTGAGAAGGTGGCGCTCTTAAGCGGCGTCAACTCGGGCGGCAAGACCACGCTCCTGGACCTGATCTCCCAGATCACCATCCTGGCGCACATGGGCCTGCCCGTTCCGGCGAAAGCCTGCAGGCTCTCTCTCTTTGAGGAGTTCTACTACTTCAGCAAGAGCCGCGGCACCCTCTCCGCCGGGGCCTTTGAGACGGCCATGAGGAAGTTTGCCGTGGTGGAGAATGAGAAGCGAAAGCTGGTCCTGGCGGATGAGCTGGAGGCGATAACCGAGCCGGGAGCCTCGGCGCGCATTATCGCCTGCATGCTCGATGAGCTAAACCGGCGCGGCTGCGTGGCGGTCTTCGTGAGCCACCTGGCAGAGGATGTGCGCCGCTATGTGGAAACACCGGTGCGGGTGGACGGCATCGAGGCAGAGGGGCTGGACGAGAACAACAACCTGCGCGTCAGCCGAAGCCCGCGCTACAACTATCTGGCCAAGAGCACTCCCGAGCTGATACTGGACAGGCTGGTGCGCTCCACCAGGGGCTCGGAGCGGGAGTTTTACGCCAGGCTGCTGGCGAAGTTTAAGTAACTAAAAGGAAGCGCTAGCAATAGAGGCGCGCCATCTATCTTCGTCCCAACACAAGAACATTTATTACCTTTGCGGAGCAAAATAGCCAGTGGATAGTGTTGCGGGCATGATGCGGCTGTTTAGAGATAAGGATTCTCTTCGAAGGAATATCGATAGACTCGAACAAGAAGAAACTCGCGGCCAAAGGGCCATTCGTGAGCTTCGCCGCAGCTCTGAAAAGAAACCTGATAAATGGGTCGCAGTTAGACCAAGCAGCGAAAAGACCACCATAAAAAGAAACGATATGAAACTCGCAACTCATGGTGAGACGACAAAAACCGTGAGCATTAAAGTTCAACTTCCGCCGGGATTTTTAGAGCACCCTGTCCGCAGGTTCGATGTACCTGAAAACGAAAATGTAGGGATTATTCAGGATATGTTGTCCAAGCGTTTTGGCGTAGAGCGAGGACAATGGAAGTTGTACGGAAACACCAAAGAAGGTTCAAAACTCCTGAAACGAGAAGAACCTATCAAGAAGTATGACATGAAGGAGACTACTCTTTATTTTTATCCCGAATATTAGGTGCCATTATTGAAGTCAAATCGCCCCTGGTGGTGGTTGAATCGGCCAAGTGCGGACCAAGAGGTCGATGATCTGACGGAAGATGGCAAGGGATGGGAAAATTGGCTAGGCAATGAGCAATTCCTTTTAACAGAGAGGGACGACCTAGAACTCCCGGATCTTGACGATATCTTGGATGACCTAAACAAGGATCGCGAGGATTTAAGGGCAGTAATTCCGCCGTTGCTGCAATCATCAGGCTTACTTCTGTCAATTTCGCTAGGCGCAATATACTTCATTCTCAATGATGGAAGTCGAATGGGAAACCACTACGTTTGGATAATTTTCTTTCTCTTCTTAGCGGTGGGAGTCTTAGCAGGTTCGATTGTTTCCGGCGTTTGGGCACTCTACAAAAAATCGCCAGCCGAGGGTATAAAAAAGAAGGAAAGAGTGGAATATGAACGCAAGAACCGTAGAAAGGACCAGAAATATGCTCGCAGTTCCATCTTTGCATTAATTGCAGCAATCGCATTGATAGTATTTGCTCTTGTCATCCTCTCCTGGGAATGTGGCAATCTGGGTGTTGATTCAGGTCCATCTCAGGAAAAAGGACCTCTGGTGATTGTGATGGAGCAATACCCAAATGGCTCAAATTATTCCTATGCACTCAATTTTACAAGTCTAAATTTGAAGACATTTGGCCAAAGCATTCTTCCGAATAGGTCTATCCAACTCATATCGACCTGATAGAAGAAGATGCGCTCATGAGG
>JAQTYS010000097.1 GCA_028688175.1 Methanothrix sp.
GATCCTCTTGAAGAGCATGCAAGTCTTCAAGAGGCATGCGCTCAATATGCGGATCCCAGTAACCGGACATTGATGATCAACCTCTTACCATGAATACCCGGATGGATAAAAAGCAATCGATTCACGCTTCACTTTTTTTCAGATTCAGAGGATAAAGCAGTCAGCTTCTCCAGTTTATGAAGCAATGTCTCTCCAGCAGGTGTAGTTTTATAGACTCCTTTTTTCCCTTCCTGGACAAGGTCGTGAAATTTCAGCCATTTAACAAACTCGCTGGCCTTCTGAAAATTGAGGTTCGATTTGTAGGTTATCTGTGTCTTTTTCATATCATGTCCCAGGCATAGGGAAAGAATGTCTTTCATGATATCCAGTTTATCCCGTCTTTGCAATCCCATCTACCTCTGATCTCAAAACGTGGCTCAAATTGCTTTTTTGTCCTTTCCTGGTTATCTCATGTCGACTATTTAACAGTCCGTATGAACAATTGCCGAAAAAAATAGGAGACAAACAGGGGCCGACATCGATCTATGCCGTTTGCAGGCCCGGAAAACCACTCTTTTCGAGGAGTGCCTCAAGTAATCCTGGCTACTGCCGACACCTCATCGCCCGGTTTGACATTCATGATGCGCACGCCCTGTGTGGAACGACCCTGCACCCTTATCTCGCTGGCCGGAATTCGGATCACCACTCCGTCCTTGGTGGTGACCAGCAGCTCATCGTCTTCAGAAACAGTGGTTGTGCAGCAGACAAAGCCCTTTCTGGCATCAATGTTCTTGACGCCCTTGCCGCCGCGCTTCTGTTGAGGATACTCCTCCAGCTCAGTTCGTTTACCGTATCCCTGATTGGTAATGGTGAGCAATGTGAAATTAGCGCTCGGCCGGATTACATCCATGCTGATGAGCTCGTCTCCCATGTTCAGGCTGATGGCTTTCACACCCATGGTGCCACGATTGGAGGCACGCACATCATCCTCCTTGAAGCGAATGGCTTTGCCGAACTTTGTGGCCACCAACATCTCCTTGCTTCCGTCCGTGAGCTTGGCTGAGACCAAGCTGTCTCCTTTCAGGTTTACAGCCTTGATGCCGCCCTTTCTGGGATTGGAAAATGCCTGCAAGGGCATCTTGACAATACCGCCCGCTCTGGTTACCAGGATTATATAGCCCGATTCAAAGCTCTTCACCGGTATTGCGCCCGTGATCTTCTCATCAGGCTCCAGTTGCAGAAGATTGACAATGGACTTGCCCCGAGTTGCCCGTCCCAGGGATGGAACCTCATAGACCTTGAGCCAGTGGGCCTTGCCTTTGTCTGTGAAGAAGAGCAGATAATCCTTGGTGGATGCGGTAAAGACGTCGGTTACAAATTCCTCGCTCTTGGTCTCCGCGCCAATGACTCCCCGCCCACCGCGCCGCTGCATGCGGTAAGCCGTAAGGGGCTGGCGTTTGATGTAGCCGGAAGAGGTGATGGTAACCGCTACCTCTTCCTCCTGTATAAGATCCTCCCGGGAGACCTCGCCCTCCGCCTCGATTATTTGGGTGCGCCGCTCATCCCCGTAGGTATCGATGAGATATGTCAGCTCTTCCTTGATGATGCTCAAGATCTCCAGGTTACTAGCGAGGATCTTCCTCAATTTGGCTATCAGCTTTTCGAGGTCAGCAGCCTCGGAGACTATCTTCTCCTGCTCGAGACCGGTGAGCCGCTGCAGCCTCATATCCAAAATTGCCTTGGCCTGCTCCTCGCTGAGCAGGAAGGCCGAAATCAGCGCATCTCTTGCCTCTACAGGAGAGCGCGCCGCCTTGATTATTCTTATTACCTCATCGATGTTGTGCAGAGCGATGAGCAGACCGGCCAGGATATGAGCCCTCTTCTCGGCAGCATCAAGCTCGAACCGTGTGCGTCTTTCAATTACTAGTGTTCGGTAGTGGATATAATTCTCCAGAGTCTCCTTCAAAGAAGCTATCTTGGGCAGGCCGTCTATTAAGACCATATTGTTGATGCCAAAGCTGGTCTGAAGAGCGGTGTGTTTATACAGTTGATTTAATACCACATGAACATTAAACCCGCTCTTGACCTCCACCACCATGCGAATGCCGTCTCTATCCGACTCATCTCTCAGATCGGATATGCCCTCCAGACGACCGCCTTTGACCATCTCAGCCATATCCTCAATGAGCTTGGCCTTATTGACCTGGTAGGGAAGCTGTGTAAAGACTATCTTTGTGCTTCTCGTTCCTTCCTCAATCTCCGACTTGGCCTTCATTAGAATGCTGCCTTTGCCGGTTTGATAGGCGGCCTCAATTCCAGCCCGGCCCACAATGTAGGCGCCGGTGGGAAAGTCGGGCCCCGGCAAGATGTGCATCAGCTCAGAAAGCGACGCAGAAGGCTCGTCGATAAGGTGAATGATGGCCCCGCATAGCTCCGTCAGATTATGGGGCGGAATATTGGTGGCCATACCCACGGCAATGCCGCTGGAGCCGTTGAGGAGAAGGTCGGGCAGCTTTGCCGGCAGCACAACCGGCTCCTTGAGCGAGCCGTCATAGTTGGGAGTAAAGTCCACTGTGTTCTTCTCAATGTCCACCAGCATCTCTTCGGCGATCTTGGATAGGCGAACCTCAGTGTAACGCATGGCTGCAGCCGGGTCTCCATCGACTGAACCGAAGTTACCCTGACCGTCGATGAGAGGGTATCGCATGGAGAATGGCTGGGCCATGCGCACCATGGTCTCATAGATGGCCGCATCTCCGTGGGGATGATACTTACCCATGACATCTCCCACCACACGCGCCGATTTCTTATAGGGCTGGTCGTGGGTCATGCCTTGCTCATTCATGGCATAAAGTATACGCCGATGAACGGGCTTGAGGCCGTCGCGCACGTCTGGCAAGGCTCGACTCACAATCACACTCATAGCATAATCAATGTAGGAGGATTTCATCTCCTCAGTGATGTTAACCAATACTTCTGTCAAAGCCACCTCAATTATCAGACATCATACATCAAGATTCTTTACATATTTGGCGTGCGTCTCTATGAACTCGCGCCGAGGTTCTACCTGGTCGCCCATGAGGATGGTGAAGATGCGATCCGCCTCTACAGCATCCTCCAGAGTCACTTTCAGCATAGTCCTCTTCTCGGGGTCCATGGTCGTGTCCCACAGTTGATCGGAATTCATCTCTCCCAGGCCCTTGTATCTCTGAATGGCTGGTTTGGCCACGCCTTTCACCAGATGGTTGAGCTGCTCATCCGAGTAGGCGTAGTTGACGGTTTTTCCCTTCTTGACCTGGTAGAGGGGCGGCTGGGCGATAAAGACGTAACCGGCATCGATGAGCGGCTTCATGTATCGGTAGATGAATGTCAAGAGGAGGGTACGGATATGCGAGCCATCCACATCGGCATCGGTCATTATTACTACCTTGTGATAACGAGCTTTTCCGATATCGAAGTCATCACCTATGCCCGTGCCGAAAGCCACAATCATATTGCGAATCTCGGCGTTCTTGAGAATCTTGTCGAGCCTGGCCCTCTCTACATTGAGGATCTTGCCGCGCAAGGGGAGAATGGCCTGAAAATGACGGTTTCTACCCTGTTTTGCGCTCCCGCCTGCTGATTCACCCTCAACTATATAAATCTCGCATTTGGTGGGGTCATTGTTGGAGCAGTCAGCCAATTTTCCGGGAAGCCCTCCCGAGCCCAGAGCATTCTTGCGGCGGGTTAATTCCTTAGCCTTTCTGGCCGCCTCACGAGCACGCAGGGCTTCACCTGCTTTCTCTACAATGGTGGTGGCGACAGTGGGATTTTCCTCGAAGAACTCCGCCAGGCCCTCCGAGACCATAGACTCGATTATGCCCCGGATGGCGCTGTTTCCCAATCGCGTCTTGGTCTGGCCCTCAAACTGGGGATCGGGAAGCTTCACACTGATGACCGCCACCAGCCCCTCGCGGAGATCTTCTCCCCCCAGCTTGACCTCGCCTTTGAATACCTTATTCTCTCGGGCGTACTCATTGACGGTTTTGGTCAGCGCGGCTCGAAAGCCCATGAGGTGAGTTCCGCCCTCGCGAGTGTTGATGTTGTTGGCGTAAGAGAAGATGTTCTCACTGTAGGAGTTGTTGTATTGCAGGGCAACTTCAACCTGCGTTTCGTTTTTGCTGCGCGAGAAGTAGATGGGTGGCTTATGCAGAGCCTCTTTGTTGATATTGAGAAATTCCACGAAGGAGAGTATGCCTCCCTCGTAGCAGAAGTCGTTCTCTTTGTCAGACCTCTCGTCTTTAATGGTTATGCGCAGGCCGCGGTTGAGGAAGGCCAGCTCTCGTAGCCTTGAGGAGAGCGTATCGAAGTTGTATTCGGTATCTTCAAAGATAGCGCCGTCCGGCTTGAAGGTGACAGTGGTGCCGGTGTGCTCGGAGTGCCCTCTGACCTCCACCTCCGAGGCCACATTGCCGTGCTCATATCGCTGCCAGTAGACCCGCCCGTTCCTGCGAACCTCTACCTCCATCCACTCGGAGAGAGCATTGACCACTGAGACGCCTACACCATGAAGGCCCCCTGAGACCATGTAGGACTCATGGTCGAACTTGCCCCCGGCATGCAGAACGGTCATGACTATCTCCAGGGCGGGCCGGTTAAACTGAGGATGGTTGTCTACAGGAATTCCGCGACCATCATCCGCAACAGAGACGCTGCCGTCTGGGCGAAGGATCACGTTTATCTCTTTAGCGTAGCCGCCCAAGGCCTCATCCACGCTGTTGTCCACCACCTCGTAGACCAGATGGTGCAGCCCCAGAGTATCTGTGCTGCCGATGTACATTGAAGGCCTGCGCCTGACTGCCTCAAGGCCTTCAAGAACCTGAATTTGGCTTGCGTCGTAGCCCGTTGCTTTGCTCAAAACTGATTAAGCCTCCTGAATAATTAGGACTGTAACTAAATAACCTGAGACGATATAAGCTTTTCCCCAAAATATATCTAAAATATTATCAAAAAATTAGATGCAACGGCCCATACTGAAATGATGAGGGTGGTATAGACGAATATTCCATGTCATCATTGAGGTTTTGCGAGGCTGACTCATGGCCGAATCTCTTCAAAAAATATTAGATGCGTGTTGCATCTGACTATTTAAGCCAAGGTCCGGATTCGAACCGGAGTGGTAATGCTCTGCAGGCATTTGCGTAGCCGCTCCGCCACCTTGGCAAGGATATTGGCGTCCGACAGGATTGTCGATCCAATTTAAACCTTTATCGGTTGGACGCATCCCTCGCGCCGCAACCTTGAGGAAGATGTCATCCCCTATAAAGATTGCCTTTGAGGCAAGGAACATTTTTATATGGTTTGCCAGCCTCCTCGTGCCTGAAGCATTATGGTCCTGGAAAACTTGGGTGGATCGCTGCGCAATGCTTTAAAGAAGATTGCGTCGGCGAATAAGATTGATAAGGCTTTAGTAGACGATGCCGTGCGGGAGATTCAGCGGGCTCTCCTGCAGGCGGATGTGAATGTCAAGCTGGTGATGCACCTCTCCACCACCATTAAAGAGAGAGCCCTCAATGAAAAGCCGGCGGCGGGCATGAACCCGCGTGAGCACGTCATCAATATCGTCTATCAGGAGCTGATCAACCTGGTAGGCCGCGGCTGTGACATTCCCTTGAAAAAGCAGAACATCATGCTCGTGGGACTGCAAGGATCGGGAAAGACCACCACTGCGGCAAAGCTTGCCACCTTCTTCCAGCGAAAGGGGCTGCGAACGGCAGTCATCTGCGCTGATACCTTTCGCGCCGGTGCCTTTGATCAGCTAAAGGCGCTTTGCGAAAGGCAGGGTGTCTTCTTTTATGGGGATAAGGGCAACCCCGATGCGCCTGCCGTGGCCAGGGCTGGCCTCGAGGTCGCTAAGAAGTACGACGTTCGCATTGTCGATACGGCTGGCAGGCATGCCCTGGAGGGCGACCTGATCCAGGAGATGAAGGATATTCATGCCGTGGTCAATGCCGAACAAAAGTTATTGGTGATGGATGCCGCTTTGGGCCAGCAGGCTTCCGAGCAGGCACGCGCCTTTAACGAAGCGGTGCAGATCACGGGCGTCATCATCACCAAGCTGGACGGCACAGCCAAGGGCGGCGGAGCTCTCTCCGCTGTGGCTGAAACCAAGACCTCCGTGGCCTTCATCGGCATGGGCGAGACGCCTACTGACCTTGAGAAATTCGAAGCGGACCGGTTCATATCCCGCATGCTGGGCATGGGCGACATCAAGACGCTCATCGAGAGAGCCCAGGAGGTGCAGACCGATACCCAGGTGGACGTTGAGTCGCTCATGCGGGGCAAGTTCACCCTGAAAGATATGTACCATCAGATGGAGGCTATGAACAAGCTGGGACCCTTAAAGCAGATTATGCAGATGCTGCCCATGGGCGGCCTGGGGCTGGACCTATCCGATAAAGAGTATCAGATGACCAAAGACCGTCTGGATAAGTACCGGGTGATCATGGACTCCATGACTGCCGGTGAACTGGAGGACCCCAAGATAATAACCGCCTCACGCATCAAACGCATATCCCGAGGCAGCGGAGCCACACCGGATGTGGTTCGTGAGCTTCTCAAATCCCATCAAGCCATGCAAAAAGCCATCAAAGGCATGAGAGGCGGGGCTGGCAAGATGAATATGAAACGCCTCATGAAGAGATTTTCCCCGGGATCGAAAGCTGGAGAAATGTAAAATTTTCAAGTCACCCATTTTCCTTCCGCAGTTGCGTTCTGTCGTTCTCCATCAGGCATCTCCAAGCTGTAGTCTCCCAGAATGCTGCTGCCTTCTGCTGCCAAACTCATTTTATAGATCTCCCCGCTCAAGGCAGTTACATCAAGAGACAGTTTGTTTCCGAGAAGCTGTCCCACAGCCTCCGCCGGCATGGTAGCATTGCCAGAAGTCACGTTTCCTTTGCCAAGAAGGCTTTCCCCGGCCATAGTGAGAAGAAGATCGATGCGGCTATTATTTGACAGATTCAGACGGATCTGGCTTGATGCCGCTTCTTTCACGTCTGTTGCTGCTGCAACGCTGACAGGATACTCCTCGCTGAGGAATTGATCATAGCTATTCATACCGATGTCCATGGCCGGGTCCCCCAGAAAGTCGTAGGATGCTCCGCCGCCCAATGAACAACACTTGGCTGCTGTTGGAGAGCTGACCGCAAGCAGTATAACCAGCAACGCAGTGACTGATCTTGTCAGGAACAACTCTCTTGTGAACGGATCCATCGTCTTGAATCCCTCATTTGTTGATGCTTTGCGCCGCTTTTCCCACCCATGCACCCGTAGTTGCACTGGGATTGACGCTCTTGCCAAGCGCCGTTGCCGGACTCTTCCTGGCAGTTAAAGTTATGCGACCAGTCACCGTTCCCGATTCGCTCGATTGCGTTTGAGCAATGCAGTCATATTCTCCCGCAAGAGCTTCTCCCGAGACTGAGAGCTTGAGCCGGAATACCTGCCCGCCATCAATCACTGATACGAATATGGTCGGTCTGTCCCCGGCCACAGAGCCGGCCGCAGTCACAGCCTGACTGCTTGGGTCAGCAGACAATTGACCCGCGCCAAGAATGAGGTCGCCTTCCTGATACATTTGCAGGTCAAAATGCCTGGCCGTGGTCCCCTTCAAATCAAGAGACCAACTTCCCGTGAGGTTTGCTTGCGATGAGACAGCGCCTACATTGGCGCCTGAAATCAAGCTCTTGCCCACAGTCAGAGCAGGTATTATTCCTGTGCCGGTGCTCACAGTGCCCATGTAACCCTGACCGGATGTATTGGCTGCCAAACCGATGAATAACAATACTATCAGAATTGCTTTCAAGTTCTTTGCCATAATTGCTTTTGATCTCCACTCATTTGATATAAATATCATGCTGTCTTAATCAATAAAACATAAATAGCGTATTGGAGTAAAAAAATGAAGCCCTTTACTGCACTTGTACCGGCTATACTTATCCTATGCTGCCTGGCCTTGCCCAGCACGGCCCTGGAATCCAAGTTCTTCACGGTCACGGAAAATACTATCTCTCTGGATATGGGTCCAAGCTTCGAGATGGTTAGAGGCGAATTCAACACCAGCGAAAACGGAATGGTCGGCCAGGATTTCATCATCAATAACACAGCCGCACCAGGTGCGACATTCATCTCCGTTTTGAGCGTCTATGACGAGACCATGAGCAAATTAAGCCCAGGTGCACTCTCCGAGATTCTCCTGGTAGGAGGCATTTCTGGGGTGAAAGCCAGAGGCGACGAAGAGACAGGAAACTGGACGGCAATAGATCATCAGGGAAACAATGTGACCGTTCATACTCTGAGCAGCAATGATTCACGCATTGACATGCTCGGCGGCAGCTACGATATGGCGGTCTGGAATCTGGATGGTCCCAGCTTTGCGGTGATGGTATCGCTGCTCGATAGGAATAATACCACACAAATCATCAAGACTCTGGCCGTCAGCTAGTCCAGAGTCGTTTTAAAATTTTTGTATCCTCCATTGGAGCAGTCAGATATTCTCTCCTTGGTATTTCCCAGAATAAACCACCTCCGCCTCTTTTCCCAGTCGCAGAAATATCAGTTGCATGAGCCGGGCGTTCTTCTTAAGCCGCAGCCCATGGGGATTGTATACCACCAGCAGGCTCTGGCTGCGTCCCCGGTAGCCCGGATCCCAGAGGGCTGTCTCCAGGCCAGCTCCGCAGCGCAAAAGAGTGGATCTTGCCCGGGCCAGGGCGGCTGCGTCTTTAGGAATGTTCACGATCTCATTAAAGGTCACCAGATAACAGCCCGCAGGCAATGCAATCCAGCCGGATGAATCAAAATCGAGCGGCTCGGTCTTTGGCAGCTCTCTTTCCGCGTTATCAAAAGCCACCGCTCCGGCGGATGTGAAGCGCTCGATCTTTTGCAGCGTCAGCTCCATGCCGCACATCTGCGTCTGCGTCTTTGGGTCGATCATGGACTGCACAAGGCTTTGCGCCTCGCTGCCGATAAGAATGGTCATCTACTAAACACCCTGCAAAGCTCTATTAACTATCAAAGATAACTCACTTGCGGGTGCTATTGCCTTGTTCGAACTTCTCTTCCTGCCGCTGACCCTCGTCATCCTGCTGCTCATCCTGGTCGCGCCCCTCATCATCGTCTACCTCTTTCTCCGCCTCTCCGAAACGGCCTTTGAGATGGTGGGCTTCTCCCACTGGCATGCTACCCTGGCGGTCTTCGGCTCCATCCTGGGAAGCCTGGTGGACATTCAACTCATCGAGGCACCCATATCATCCTACCCAGATTGGTACGTGTCTTTGATGAGCCTGACCGCCCAAGATGCAGCCATCACATTTCATCCCGTCTATCTGGCAGTCAACCTGGGGGGGTGCATCATCCCTCTGCTCATCTCCGCCCACCTTCTCTTGCGAGGCCAGGTTAGCCCCAAAAAGGCCCTGCTGGGAATGGTCGTGGTG
>JAQTYS010000098.1 GCA_028688175.1 Methanothrix sp.
ATTCCTTTGTCGATCCAGGTCTGGGTGAGGTTGGGATCAAGTCTAATGGCCTCATCAAAACATCTCATAGCCTCATCGTACTTGTCCTGGCCATCGAGACTAATATCCGGGTCATCGAGAGCCTCACTCTGTTTACTGAGAATGACGCCTTTGACGTTCCAGGCATAAGCATAATTGGGATCTAACTTGATGGCCTCATTAACGCATTTTATGGCCTCATCTGACTTACCCTGGTTATGGAGAACAATGCCTTTGGTGTTCCAGGCATAGGCATAATTAGGGGCCATCCGGATGGCCTCATCAAGGACCTTGATAGCCTCATCGAACTTGTCCTGATCTCCGAGGGCGGCACCTTTGTCGATCAACGAAAGAGTCGTATTTGGACCCTGCATACTAAGCCATCCTTCTGCAATCTGCTGGCAACTTGCGGATGTCATTAATGCAATAAGAAGGATGAAAAATACACAACTTAACCTCATTTTTTTGCCCTTGCCGCTATGAACACTCGCGCCAGCCTGGCTGCCAGAAGCGCCGTCTGGCCGTGATCGTAGGCCGGGCTCAGCTCGTTTATATCCAATCCCACAGCCCGCGGCCCGGCACGCTCAATTGTCCTCAACACATCCCAGGATGTGAGGCCAAAGGGCTCCGGGTTGCCCACCGCCGGCGCGAATGCCGGATCTAGAGCATCCAGGTCTATGGACAGATAGAGCTGCTCGCAATTCAATCTTTCCAATGCGTCGTCAAGAACGTAATCGATGCCTTTCTCAAAGACTTCGCGGGAAGTGTGGTACGATATGTCGTTCTCCTTCGCGAAGGTGAACTCTTCTTTGCTGCCGCTGCGAATGCCGATGGAGGTAAAAGCGCCGATGCCTTTCTTCTCCAAGATTCTTTTGCTGGCGCAGGCGTGGCTGAATCTGGTGTTGCCGAACTGTTCGCGCAGATCCAGGTGTGCATCCAGTACCAACACTCCCAGTTCTCCGTCTGCGCAATTCTTCGCCAGGCCCTCAACAATTGGCGGAGTAATGGAATGCTCTCCGCCTAAAAAGATGGGGACGGCAGCTTTGGGTAGCAGGGCAATGCCCTCCTTTATGGTCTCTTCGGCATAAGCTGGATCTGCACCGAGATCCATGTTTCCCAGATCGCAAATGGCCAAAGTGGCCAGGTCCAGGTCATAATTGCAGTCATAGCTCTCGAAATTAAAAGAGGCCAGACGAATGGCATCCGGCCCGTCCCGCGAACCGGATCGAAAAGATGCGGTGCCGTCGAAGGGAAGGCCTACTACGACGTATTTCGCATCCCGCAAATCTGCATCGGCGTCGGCAAAACCACACCTTAGGAACATGAAAATAGATTAAGAAGGATTTATTAGCGCAGGTCCAGCTTGCTCCTGCCCATGACAAAGAGATAGGGAACCTCTTTCCCTTCTTCGATCTTTTCCTTCTGATCCGCGGTTATGGGAATATCGACGGTGGCGAAGCTGCCCAAGTCCATGAGCTGCACCGAGGTGTCGCTGATGGAGAGAACCTGTCCTGTCTTGCGCTCCACCGTAGGCACATAAATCTTGGTGGTAACCGGCTGAACGATGGACTTCTTCTGGTTGTCGAAGATGCCTATCGCATCCACTCTAGCCTTGGCACTGCCATGTTTGCCGGGCTTGGAATGGGATATGCTCTTGATTATGCATGGCTCTTCGTCAATGATAACGTATCTTCCTTCTTTCAGCTCTCTAACCTCAACCTGCTCCTTCATTTCATCACTCCTAGCGACGAATGCAACTCTCCTATTTAAAGGATGTCTTTCATGCGACGCATTGCTTCCTCAAGCTGAGAGCGTGCCGCGGCATAAGAGATTCTGATGTGCTCTTTTCCGCCCGGCCCAAAGGCAGATCCTGGAACGGCAATGACACCCGCTTTGCCCAGGCGGGAGGCCACAGCATCTCCGTCTCCCACTCGGGGGAAGAGATAGAAAGCGCCTTGTGGCTCCATGATATCCACCCCCATTTCTCTGAAGCCTGCTACCAGCAGATCCCGGCGAGCTTTGAATTCGTCTCTCATCTGGGCTACGCACTCCTGCGGCCCGGTAATGGCCTCCAGAGCCGCGGCCTGAGAGATGGAACTGGCGCATGCCTGGACATACTGGTGAATCTTGAGCAGTTGCTCGAGAGCGCCACCTTTGGCTGCCAGATAGCCCAGCCTCCAGCCGGTCATGGCATAGGTCTTGGAGACGGCATTCACGGTGATGACGTTGTCTGAGAATTGGCCGGGGCTGACATGCGCTCCCTGGTAGATGAAATGCTCATAGACCTCATCGGAGAGCACCCAGATGCCTCTATCCTCGGCGATTTGTGCAATGGCGCGCATCTGCTCAGGGGTTGCCACCGAACCGGTGGGATTGGAGGGCGAATTGACTATTATGAGCCTGGTCTTGTCTGTAATCCTCTGTGCAATATCCTCGGGAGCGAGACGAAGATGATCATCAAGAGGGACGCTCACTGGCCTTCCCCCCACCAGGCGGGTCAGCTCTGCATAGGAAAGGAAACTCGGATCGCCTATCAGAACCTCCTCGCCTCGGTCGACCAGAGCGGCTATAACCAGAAAGAGAGCCTCACTGGCCCCGCTGGTTACCATAATCTCCTCCGGCGTGCAGTCGATCCGGTTCTCGGAGCAGAACTTTTCTGCGATGGCAGTGCGTAGCTGTGGCACTCCGCAGTTGGGAGTATAGCCGCACAGTCCATTTTCGATAGCAGCAATCGCCGCTTTCTTGATATGCTCTGGTGTGTCGAAGTCCGGCTGGCCCAGTCCTAAATTAACTGATCCTGGGGCTGCCCCCTCAAAACATTTCCTTATGCCTGATATCTCAATTTTTTCTGTGCAGCTTGCAAATCTCATAGCTCTTCTCTCCTGCTAACACTTCCCATCAGTTCGTCTTTATAAATCACATTTAGTGTGCCAAAGCAATTGAGCTTGGACAGCTCTTCTTTTATCAGATTCATCCTGATTCTGCCTCCTCTCCAGTAAAGGGTGATCTTAACATCCTCTCTCTCAGTCTCTTGGGAGATGGACTCCATGAACATCTCCAGTGCTCGGGAATTGGAGAACGGAACGACAAATATGGCCCGGTACTTCTCTTTCTTGCGAGCGTAGGAGGTGAGGATGTAGCCGTTATTCTCGAACTCGCTGATCTTCTCGAAAGGGCATAGGACCTCCTTCTCATGCTCCGCAGTTGCATCCACCCTGGAGATGATCAAGAGAATCTTGGCGATAATTGATTTATCAAATTTTTTTCCAAACCAAATATTGATAGCGCCCTGGGTCAGGACAATGGACACTGCAGGGCCGCTCACCTCAATGGAGACCGGCTCTTGCCTGTTGCCTGGGGAGAGGGGCATATGTCCCTAGATCGAGCGTAGCCAATATAACCGTTTCGAGAATGACACTTGGTCCGAGGAATCAAACTATGGACCAATGTCTGGAAGCTTTAGAGAAACAATTTTGTGAGGAGCCTTATGCCAAGAGCTTCGGCATAGAGATTGTTGAACTTGAGGCGGGCCACGCCATTCTCAGGATGTTGACTTCCCAGAAAATGAACAACCTCTTAGGCACCATCCATGGTGCTGCCATCTTCTCTCTGGTGGATGCCACCTTCGAGCTGACGGTCAACTCGCACGGCACAGTGGCTGTGGCATTGAGCGTGAATATGAATTATATCAATGCGCCTCTTCCTGGCGAGTTATTGCAGGCCGAAGGGCGCGAGATCAATCGCTCCCGAAAGATCTCGGCCTGTCAGATTTCCGTCACTGGCGAAGATGGACGGCTGATCGCGACCTGCCAGACCCTGGCTTACCGAAAGAAGGACAAATTACCCTTCCTCTGAAAGCAGAGTTTATATCACATAGCTGATCTAAACTTGCGGCGATGAAACTTGCGTCCTGCATAAAAAAGTACAAAGACGATACCCACCGGGCAATGCCACCTGAGGAAACACTCAAGCGTGCCGATGCCAAATTGCCAGCCGCCGGGATCACCAGAGTGGCGGACATAACCAATCTGGATCGAATCGGCATACCTGTTTTCTCCTCCATCCGGCCCATGGCCGATAAAGGTGCCATATCCGTCTACAACGGTAAGGGAGCTACGCCCACGGAAGCTAAAGTATCGGCCATGATGGAAGGGCTGGAACGCTATTCTGCTGAATTAAGAGACAGGGTACTGAAAATAGACTGCTTCTCTCATCTGGATGGTGCGCTGGACCCACGCGAGTTGATCCTGCCCCAGGGTGCACAGCACGATGCCATGATTCCCTGGATTTTTGGATGGGACATAATGAATGATGAGGAGATCCTGGTTCCGGCCAACGCGGTCTTTCATCCCTTGCCCTCCGAATACAAAAGGCTCTTTAGAACCAATACCAGTGGCTTAGCCTCAGGCAATGTCATTGAAGAGGCGATATTCCATGGCCTGGCCGAGGTTATAGAACGAGATGCCTGGGCGCTGGTGGAGGCTACCAGGAATACCGGCCCCTTAATTTGTGATGTTGAGGACGAACAGGCAAAGGGTCTTCTGGACAAATTCGTGGCAGCCGAGGTGGATGTTTATCTGAGGGATATTACCAGCGATATTGGCATTCCTACCTGTGCGGCAGCAGCTGATGATGTCCGGCTGCGCGATCCGACTCTTCTCACTACCGGCATGGGCACACATACCAGCGCCAAAGTGGCAGTGCTGCGCGCTCTTACCGAGGTGGCGCAGAGCCGTCTTACCCAGATTCACGGGGCAAGAGAAGATACTACGATCGCTGATTTTAGAAAACAGATCGGCTATGACAGGACCAAGAGGCTCAACCGGCATTGGTTTGAAGCATCCGAGAAGAAGGCATTTGCCGATATTGAATCATTTGAGAGCGACGACTTCCTGGCAGACATAAAATATATGGTAAAGAAGCTCGAGGAAGTCGGCCTTGATCGGGTCATAGTGGTTGATCTGACTCGTGAGGAGATCGGCCTTCCTGTGGTCAGGGTGATTGTGCCGGGACTTGAGATATCGGCAGTGGACCCGGAAAGGGTGGGAAAGAGGTGCAAAGATGCCCGCAAAAATGCCCGGAATAGTCGTCTTCCTAGGGCCAAGTCTCTCTCTGGATAAGGCGGAGCAGATTTTGGAGGCTGACTATCGGCCTCCTGCCAAGAGAGGAGATATTTACCAGGCGGCAAGAGAAGGTGCGAAGATCATTCTGCTCATAGACGGCGTCTTCTTTCAGGAGTGCTCGGTAGCTCACAAGGAGGTAATCTATGCCCTGGAGGCAGGAGCGAGGGTACTGGGCGCTTCCAGCATGGGAGCCCTGCGTGCCTCTGAGTTGGACGTTTACGGCATGGAGGGAATAGGAAGGATCTATCAGGCTTACAAGAGCGGCCATCTGGTCTCGGATGATGAAGTGGCACTTGTCTTTGATCCTTTCTCCTATGAGCCCAGCTCTGAGCCGCTGGTGAACATTCGTTTCAATTTGGATTTGGCCTGGCAGATGGGTGTAATTAGCGCTTCCTGTAAAGACAAGCTCTTCCATTGCGCACAGGCCCAATACTTTCCCGATCGGAGCTATGAGCGCATGCTTTCTGATGCCTCCGGCCTGGTGAAGGAAAAGGAGCTACTGCGTTTTCGAGAATTCCTGGCCAAAGATCGACGCGACTTCAAGATGGAGGATGCAGTGCAGGCCCTGGAACGGGTAAGAGATATGGCAAGATGATCAATTTCACTTTAATTGAGATAATACTATTAAGTTTGCTTATTTAAAAAGGTTGAAATAATAGTTTCTCAGACAATAGGGCCAATTCTATGACAGCGATAAAAGATATTCTTGCTTTAAAAGAAGAGCGTCAGGCGACCATACTGGCTCATAACTACCAGATACCCGAAGTGCAGGATGTAGCCGACCTGGTGGGCGACTCCCTGGAGCTCTCCCGGGCGGCAGCGCGCCTGGACACAGAGGTCATCATCTTTTGCGGCGTAGACTTCATGGCTGAGACGGCAGCTATTCTCTCCCCACAAAAAAAGGTCGTTTTGCCGGAGAAGGGTGCCTGGTGCCCCATGGCCCACATGATCACGCCCGATCAGCTCCGCGACCTCAAAGCCCTACATCCAAAAGCGGCTGTGGTCTGCTACGTAAACTCTACAGCTGAGATAAAAGCGGAAAGCGATGTCTGTTGCACTTCTGCTAATGGCGTGCAGGTAGTAAACTCACTCTCTGAGAACGAAGTTATCTTTGTGCCGGACAGGAATCTGGCCGCCTATGTAGCCCGTTTTACCGACAAAAAGGTCATTTCATGGAACGGCTACTGCTATGTACATGACCACTTGACTGCGGAGCAGGTAAAAGCCGCCCGGGCAGAGCATCCCCGGGCAGAAGTGCTGGTGCACCCGGAGTGCCGGCCTGAGGTCATCGATGAGGCGGATTTCACCTACAGCACCGCCGGCATGGGCAGACATGCCAAAGCCAGTGCTGCCAGGGAGTTTATCATCGGCACGGAAGAGGGCATGATCTACCGGCTGAAGAAAGAAAATCCTGATAAGGAGTTTTATCCGTTAACCACGAACGCCGTCTGCCAGAATATGAAGAAGACTGACTTGGTCAAGGTCTTGCGAGCGCTGCAAACCCTGGAGCCGCAGGTGACTGTGTCCGAGGAGATTGCGGCGAGGGCGCGCCGGTCGATTGAGAGGATGCTGGCGGTCAAGATTTAATCCGGATTGCTCGAATTCTAATTTTTGGAGTAATATTCGATTCGATGTATCGGCTGATGCTGGCTCATGCGAAGGCACGAAGGATGTTGCTCTCGATCTGCTAACTTCTTTCGCATAAGGTGCCGCTCGCGGGTGCTACGTGCACAAGCAAGCGAGGCTTTCATCAACGCCGGAGAGGCTTGGATTTTTTTGCTGCTAACGGATTGAATGATTCAGGTATTTATCCTTAAGACCTGTTTGACCGGCTACTTTGCCCAGCAGGCCATGCGACGAAAGGCTGAGAGAAAGCAAATGTTGGGGGCATGCAAAGGACGGAAGGGTGGGCTGCTGGGCTGGTTGTACGAATACAGTTAAATACTACTACTGCATGAGGATGCCTGCATCTTTTGCGGGGATTGCCAAGCCAGGTCAAAGGCGCTGGATTCAGGGTCCAGTCACGAAGGTGTTCGTGGGTTCGAATCCCATTCCCCGCACCTAATTATTCATATGATGGTGATTTTGCTCAAGAAGGATAGACTGATTTAATCTAATCCATTTCTCCTTCAATCGATCAAGGCGTCTGAATCAAAAGGACTCCATTCCAGGAGTGCCTATTACTATTTGCAGGGCGTCATTGAACGTCATTGATCCGTCTGGACCAGATACTTCGATTGTTGCATTATATATGTCCGATTTTACACAGGCATTCCAGATCCCAATATATCCATTCTCAGATGATGGTTTCATATTTACTTTGCCAACATTTAATCCGGATGAGTTGATTATGTCGGCATAGACCGTGAGATTGGTCCGATCAATCATTTTCGCTGGATTGCTTGGAGTTGTTGAGTTAGAGCTGGTATTCCCGAAGACTGCGATTATTTTAACTTCATCATTGAAATTTGCGGGATTGGGCGCCGCGCGTATCTCAAACAGGTCAATGTTGAACGATGCCGTCAAGTTTTGCATCAGCTTGGCGGTTGTAATGTCAGCCGCATTTGAAGCTTGACTTGCTTTTTTCTTTGCATCGATTTGTGCATTTAGCAGTCTGGCCAGCTTCGGGCCGCTCAGAGTGGATGATGCATCTTGAATGGGCTTTCCTTCCAAAAAAGCAGTAGCGCTTTGTGTCCAATCCGGTTGTTCTCCCATGCAAGCCGGGCAATTCGCCAATGTAGCTTGAGCTGAACTGGATATAAACATAAATGTGAGGATAAATAGGAGACCAGAATTTCTCATAATCATGCCTTCGCCGACCTTCTTTTCAGTTCCTTACTTATCTCACTGACGCCTTGATATGCACAGGTGCACCACCTTTATCCGCAAGAAAGAGTATATCTCATGCAAGAGATACAATCCACCATGAGGTAATGAAATGTGCGAGACATCACGCATCTGTTCCTGGAAGATTGCACACGTTCTAGACAATCCCATTCGCAGGCTCATTCATAATCCTCAAGAAATCCTGGGCGGGCATATAAAACCGGGCCAGACCGTTCTCGATCTCGGATGCGGGCCGGGTACTTTTTCTATCGCTATGGCGAAAATGGTAGGCGAATCGGGAAGAGTCATTGCAGTTGATATCCAGGAAGAAATGCTCCAAATCTTGAGGAAAAAAGCGGCTTTGCATGGACTGGAGTCAAGAATAATCATCCGCAAGAGCGGTCCGGACCGGATCGGATTATCTGAGAAGGTGGATTTTGCTCTGGCTTTCTACATGGTTCATGAAGTGCCCAATGCAAAAGACTTCCTCAAGGAGATTGCCTCCGTTCTCAAACCCAACGGAAAGTTGCTGATTGTTGAGCCCAAGATGCATGTTTCGGCGGATGCATTCGAGAAGACGATGGACATTGCCAGGCAGGTAGGATTGAGTCCCATCTCCGAGCCAAAGATCCGCTTCAGCAGAAGCAAGCTATTTTCCAGGTAAATCATGTCAGTTGCTGCAATATGACGCCTGTTGGAGATGCAGAGCCCTGAATATTCAAGGCATATGCGTTAAGATCTCGCGGAAAAATAGCTGAGTCAAATTTTGCTATTGCTAAAGCTAGGCAGCTAAATTACATGCGTTGAAATAATGGACAAACGAAGTAGTGCTGTTTAATTAAATTATAATTATTATTCTACATTAAACTACATATAACTCGTGGAACAATATATTGAATCTGCTAAATGCGGTTGGAATTATCAGGCCCCTCATTATCCACAATTTCCATTTAACCTGAGCTAGACGATGACTCACCATGCATATTCTTTAATATATTATTATTTTGTAGTATTTCCCTATAAACGCTAGATACCAAAAGCTTTTTGATTAGTTATTCTACAATCATGATATGGTGACTAAGATTAATATGTTGAGTTGTGGTAGATTTAATACATATTTATCTTTTCGAAGCAGCGCCATTCTGGCGATCATAATCGCGCTGCTTCACCTAATACTGGTGGCCTTTTGCGAGACAAATAGGGCCTTCCTTCTGGTTGAGGATTTATTTGTAACATTAACCAGCGGTCTTGCAGCCGTCGCATTGTTTTGCACGGGATGCCGATCCACGGGCAGGGCCAGAAAAGCCTGGATGGTTATTGCCGCCGCCCTGTTCTTCAATACTCTTGGGGATCTATCCTGGTCGGTGATCGAGCTGATCTTCCGCCAGGATCCATTTCCTTCGGTCGCGGATA
>JAQTYS010000002.1:0-2774 GCA_028688175.1 Methanothrix sp.
CCGACGCCATAGGAACTTTGGCCGTGCAAAACAGCGCAGGAGCCATCTCTGCCCCGGATCTGCACCGTGCGGTGATGGTTACCCAGGCGATGCGCTTTGCCAGAGTGATAGAGACCGAAAAGTGGATCGGAGAACTTTGATCCGCAAGAGTCAATGGCAAAAAGACAATGGAGATGTAGAAAATGACCACCCCCGTCTGGCAGTACCACGAGCCAGACCACCCCGGCGCCGACTTCGACGCCATGGCAGAGATCTATGACCGCAATATGCAAAAGTATCGAGATGTCCAGGGCGAGATCGATGAGGTCCTGAACTTCCTCGACTTGCGTCCCGATCAGAGCATCCTGGAGATAGGCACGGGCACTGGTGAGTTCGCCCTGGCCGCTGCCCGCCACTGCCACAAAGTCTACGCCGTAGACCTCTCGGCAGGCATGCTGCGCTATGCCGAAAAGAAGGCCGGGGCGCGCGGCATTGCTAATGTTGAACTCCTGCCGGGCGGCTTTCTCACCTACCGCCATGAGGGCGAGCCGCTGGACGGCATCGTCAGTCAGATCGCTCTTCACCATCTGCCAGACTTTTGGAAGCAGATCGCTTTGCTGCGCATGGCAGGAATGCTGGCAGAGGGCGGCAAGCTTTGCCTGCGGGATGTGGTCTACTCCTTTGATCCGGCTGAGCACGAGAAATTCCTGGATGATATAATCTCGAAGGCCGCAGAGAAGGCTGGCCCCCAGTTTGCCAATAGCATCTCTGAACACGTGAAGAAGGAATATTCCACCATGGATTGGATAATGCGGGGCATGATCGAGAGGGCAGGCTTTGAGATCCAGCAGGTGAAGAAGAGTCACGGATTCTTCGCACTCTACCTGTGCACGAAGACAAGCAAAAAGGAGTTCTAATGATCGACTTGGATGAGGTCAAGTCTCTGCTCAAACTGGCCGATGCTGATGCTTTGCGAAGCTTCATGCTCTCCGAGATGGAACAGCGAGCTGACCTCATGAATCGGTTTAAAGCCGTCTTCGGCAAAAAAGGCAAGGGAAGAAGCCTGAATGATTATAAGGCTGAGGCGGAATCTCTCTACGATGATGTCGAGGATCACGGTTATGTTCCTTACGGAGTGGACATAGATTTCTCTTCGCTAAGCGATCTCTCTGAGCTTTATATTCAGAAAGGCGATTTCCTGGAGGCTGCCAAGATCTACCAGGCCCTTTCCGAAGTGATAGCTGAGAAAATGGATGATGTAGACGACTCAGACGGTAACTACGGAGAGGAGTTTACAGATAGCCTGGATTCATTCACTGAATGCATAACCCATGCCGGACTGGATGCGGATGGCAAGAGGCCTTACATCAAGTATATCCTCGAAAATTACCTGCGAGGGGATCCTGACTATTTCCAGAGCGACTACAACGAAGCTTTAAATAAGCTTTGTCGGGAAAAGTTGGATTGGCAGTACTGGAAAGAGCTGCTGGAGCCGCACATGCCTGGCGACCTTCCCTGTGATAAGGATTGGTGGCGTCATCATGTTGCGATAGAGCTGATCTCGATGAAGCTTGACCTTCACCTCAAGCTCGGGGAAAAGGATGATTTTTATGGGCTCATCGAGAGGCATTTTCGTTCCAGTCATGCACTTTGTCTTAGGTATGCAGAGCAGCTTTTGGCCGATAGTAATAATAAGAAGGCGCAGGAGGTGGCTGAGGCGGGCGTGGCTATCTTTGAAGATCATCTTACAAAGGAGTTACGAGATTTCCTGAGCAGGATCTACAAAGAATCAGATCCTAAAAAGTACCGGGATACCCTACAGGCGCTATTTCTCCAGAGCGGGGATTGGAAGTATTACGGGCCGCTAAAAAATGCCTCTAAGCCGGAGGAGTGGCAAGAGCGGCTGGGAAAGATACTGGTTCACTTTGCAGAGAAAAGATCTACGGACTGGTTCGGTAGTAGCAAGCTGATTGATATCTATCTTAAAGAGAAGATGTACGATCTGGCGCTGACAGAGGTAATGGCCAGGAGAAGTCTCCTATCCTTAAGACACTATCAAAAAGATCTGGCTTTTCGCTACCCTGAACAGTACTTTAATGCTTACAGGGAGTTGATAATCCCATTTGCCGATAAGGGCATGGGAAGGAAACATTATCAGGAAGTAGTATCATATCTGAAGCAGATGAAAAGTATGGACGGTTACGAAAGCGCCGTTTCAGTGATCGTGGAACAGCTCAGGGTAGAGCACAGGAGAAAGCCAGCTTTCATCGATGAGATGAAAGAATTGTGAAAACATGCTAGCATTGAATGCAGTCTCATGCTAAAGTCCAAATATGAATAGTGAGTGTAATTAAATTGATGCAAAAACTCACCGCCCATGTTTCGGGAAAAGTGCAGATGTCTGGCTACAGATCCAAGGTAGTGACCATAGCTAGAGCATTTGGCCTCAAGGGGTATGTAAGAAATCTACCGGACGGCAGAGTGAAGATATTGGCTGAGGGCCCCTTTGACGATCTGGATAGGTTCCTTAAGGCTATAAGAATCGAAAATACATTGATCAAAGTTGATGATGTTCAAAGCGAGTTTTCTGATGCATTGGGTGCTTACGACGACTTTTTCAAGGTGGCTGGCGAGAATGAGACCGATGCTAGACTTGATGTCGCCGCAGGTCATCTCAAAGAGCTGATTGTGGTAGTGAAAGACGGTTTTAAGGAGACGGTCTCCAAGCTTGGAGGGATGGACGGCAGCCTTAAAGAGATCTCCCAAAAACAAGACGAAATGATAGTTGAGACGAG
>JAQTYS010000002.1:2874-7434 GCA_028688175.1 Methanothrix sp.
GTCATCTCAAAGAGCTGATTGTGGTAGTGAAAGACGGTTTTAAGGAGACGGTCTCCAAGCTTGGAGGGATGGACGGCAGCCTTAAAGAGATCTCCCAAAAACAAGACGAAATGATAGTTGAGACGAGAGCCGGCTTCAAGGAACTCTCCGGAAAACAGGACGAAATGATAGTTGAGACGAGAGCCGGCTTCAAGGAACTCTCCGGAAAACAGGACGAAATGATAGTTGAGACGAGGGCTGGCTTCAAGGAACTCTCCGGAAAGCAGGACGAAATGATAGTTGAGATGAGGGCTGGCTTCAAGGAACTCTCCGGAAAGCAGGACGAAATGATAGCTGAGACGAGGGCTGGCTTCAAGGAAAATAATGGGCAGCTTGGAGATATCTCTGCAAAGCAAGACTCTGTTATCGATGCCATTGACGAAGCCCGAGCGGATGTAGTCTCTGAGGTGCAGGGTCTTCGGTCTGATCTGAAAGGCCGCATGGAGGATAGGCTGCAGAGGATCGAAGGCGATGTGGTGGAGATCAAGGCCCACATGAAACCTTAGATAATAATAGTAGCCTGTGGCTCTAATTTTGTCTCTGGCCTGCCTGTCGGCTACCGAACTCGCAGGAGGGCGCGCGGGTGCAGATGGGCGCGTTGTTGTGTGTGAATGCGCTCACCTTAGGCGAGTTACTTATCTCTTTTCCGGCGCAGAAAGCTCTCGTACCCCATACGGGAGAGCCTGTCCGCCTCCTCGTTCTCCTCACGCGGCACCCAGGAGAAGCTGACGTCCTTTCCTTGAAGAAGTCTCTTGATCTCGGGCACATATTTCTTGGAGGTGGCGGAGGAGACTTTGTACTGGCCCTTCATCTGTTTGATTACCAGCTCCGAGTCGCCTTTGATGAGGATCTTATCTTCGATCTCCTCATCAACCAGCCAGCGCGCAGCAGCCATCAGAGCCTCATACTCAGCCACGTTGTTGGTCATGCCTTTGCCCTCACCCACGCCGCCAAATCCGCGCCATATGGGCTCGTTGTCCCTATAGACCAGGTAGCCGTAAGCGGCCACGCCGCCGGGATTCTTGGGATAGCACAGTCCGTCGAAGTAAACGGTGATCATTTCAACGGCCTGATATGAATATGCCATTATAAAATTGTATGCAATTCCCTGGCCTACTAAGCTCAGCTCTGCGAAGAGCTGAGAATGCAGGCCTAGCTCGATGCATTTATAACCGATTTGTGCAAACCTAAGATACTGGAGGTTTTCGAGATCATGAAGGTTGCTATCATTGGAGGAGGCATAGCCGGTGCAGAGTTGATTAGAGTCGCCTCACCCTGCCCTCTGCAGTTCACATTGATTGAGCCCAAGAAGCAGGTGGAGATGCAGGCCCTGTATCCCGAATACCTGGGGGGAGTGGCCCGGCTGCAGGATCTGGCGGCCCCACTCAAGCCGTTTTGCGAACGTGTGGGTGCCGAACATATTCAAGAAAAGGCTCTGCGCCTGGAGGGCAACACCGTCATCTGTGAGAAGTCGCAGGTTGAGTTCGACTACGTTGTGGTGGCAACGGGCGCTGCTCAGAACTACTTCGGCATCAAGGGCGTTGAGCACACCTTTTCCATCAACACCCTGGAAGAGACTAAAAGGGCGCGCCGCTACGTGGAAGACAACTATCCTGAGCGCATCATGATCATGGGTTCCGGCCTTACCGGCGTGGAGGCAGCGTCTATTCTGGCAGAGAGCATGGACGCCAGCATCTATATCATCGAGGCCAGGGATCGGGTTTTGCCCCTGTTCTCTGCCCAGACCTCCGGGCTTGTGGAAAAGGCCCTATCCAAGAAGGGAGTAAACATCCTCACCTCCACTCAGGTCTCTGAGGTCAAGCCGGACTGCATCAACTTCACAGATGGCTCCAGCCTGGACTGCGACATGGCCATCTGGACGGCAGGAGTCAAGCCATCTCCTTTCATCCAGGATCTGGACCTACCCAAGAAGAACGGCTGGATATTGGTGGACGACCACCTCAATGCCAAAGGTAATATCTTTGCCATGGGCGACTGCGCCTGGATTGAGGTTGATGGCCGGCTTGCCACCAAGACCGGCCTGGAAGCGGAGCGGCAGGCCAAGTATCTGGCCCGCCATTTCAGAAACATGATCAAAGGCCGAACCTTCGAGAAATACTCGGTACGAGCCAGTACGGACAGCCAGGTGGCCCTCATCTCTCTGGGCGCTGACTGTGCAGTGGGCGTGGTGGGCAAGACCTGCATCGGCGTGCCCACAAGGCTGATCTACTCGCTGAAGAGCTGGATTGACAAGTCTTTTATAAAGAGATTTAAATAGATTTTATTTTTAATGCACGCCCTGGCGGACTGCGGCACGTGTGCGCTGCGACCGTTTCAGTGTCAGGAAAACTACGCATCTTTTCTCTTCAAGGCCAACAGTGCTCCGCCTGAGAAGAGCGCCAGAAAGACAATCATTGCGAATAAAGACAAGTACGGTGTGCTCTGGCCCAGGATAGAGGCCCGCAGGCAGATGCTGGCATGGGTGAGCGGCAGCAGGTAAAGGGCATACTTGAGTGCCTCGGGCACATAATTCAGGGAGAAGAAGGTTCCGCCCAGGAAGGCCATGGGAGTGATGATGATGCTGGTGAACATGATCATATCATCATAGGAGCTGGCCAGCAGAGCACAGAGCACTCCTAGAAAAGAGAAGATCAAACAGGTCAGAGCAAGGCTCAAGAGGAAAGTTGGGTTGATATGAAGCTGCGGCTTTATGATGAGAGCCATGATCAGAAAAGCAATGGAGCTGACACTGCCTCGCAAAACTCCGATCAGGGCTTTGCCCAGAAGGAGCGATGGCTGGCCGATGGGGGCCATGAGCGACTCGTCGAAACTGCGCCAGTGGATTTGATCCACAACGAGCCTGGTTCCTGAGCCGTTGAAGCTGCTGTTCATGGCCGTCATGGCGATTATTCCCGGAATGACGAACTCTAGATAGCTCATGCCGTCCATCTTGATACTCCCGCCCAGGCCAAAGCCGAAAGCTGCCATATAAAGAAGCGGGCCGACCACCGTGGCTATCAGGTAATTGCGCAGGTTGCGCCGCAGGGCAACCATATCGGACCAGAGGATGGCACTGGCCCCCTCGGCTCCGAGATTCAATCTATGACTCAGTCTGACCATCCAATCCATTGCGGTTTGCCACATATTCCCCAGTTGTCTCCGGAATGCTGCAATTCGAATTCATTAGCCCTTCAGATAGACAAAACACCAATTTTTCTTTAGTTCACATCCTTCATCGGATAAAAGAATACACCATGCTTATCCAGATTAAAATCGAGCATCTGGAAGCGAGTTAAGTACTCTTGGTGGATTGCCACCGGATCCAGGTCGGGGAACATATCGGGATGCAATGCCTTGGCCATATAGACGATGCCCAACCAGTAGGACAGACCTGTGGAGATATCGCTGGAGAAGCAATAGACCTTCCCGTCCTTGACGGCTGCGATATTGGCCAGCTCAGGGCGGCTGAGGATCTTTTCTCTCAAGGCCTTCATCTGGGTAGTATTGTCCTCATCATAGCCGCAAGATGCATCGGCCTTAAGTGCCCTTCTCATGATGATCTCAGGATTCTCTTTGACTACCCATTCTGGGTCGACAAATGGTGCACCATTGGGGTCTGTATTCAGTCCGGATGCAATATTTCTGGCGCCAGCCATGAGCAACATCTCATGAGTGCCGGAGCCCTCGGATTGGGTTCTATAATCGGAATATTCCAGATAAACTCTGGGCTTCTTATCTTCTGCCAGAGGTGAGACTCGCTCCTTGATAGTGTTGAGTGGCGCCTGATAGAACTCCATAAGCTGGTTTGCTTGCTTGTTCTTGCCGACGATGTAGCCGAGCATCATGATATCCTCATCCATAGTGCTGAAAGGCCGGTAGGTCAGGCGAAGAACCGGTGCCACTGATTTCAGGTCAGTCTCAAGATTCTGGGCCCAATTGCCGAATACTATTACCAGATCCGGTTTCAGGCTGACTATTGCCTCTGCATCGGGATTTGATGCCCCGCCAACAGTAGCAAGCTTGCTCAGATCAGGATAAAAGGTGGTGTAGTTTTCCATGTAAGTTGGAATGCCCACTACCTTGTCATCAGCTCCGAGCGATCTCAGAACTTCGGCAAACATGGCATGGCATATGACAATGCGTTTTAACGGCACCTTTATGGTGACGTTCTTTCCGCTCTCGTCGATGACGGAAATCTCTTTTTCGTCGCCTTTTATGATCTCTTTGACCAGCTCCACATCCTTGTCATCGATCGAGCCGTCGCAATTGGCATCGCTGAGGTTGGTGGCTGCCTTTGTTCCGCCAATCACTGCGTCCAGGTAATTGATATCTTGTTCGTTGATGGTGTTATCCATATTGGCATTGCCAAAGATGTTAAGAGAAAAGCTCTCGTTATTCTGGCCTGCTGATGAGGCACCTAGTGCTGCATATGATGTAGCCAGAATGAGCAGAGCGATCAGACCTATCTTCAAACCCAATTTCATATCTTTTTGCACCAGTCGCGTAATTGATATTACTTTT
>JAQTYS010000002.1:7534-17052 GCA_028688175.1 Methanothrix sp.
CCAGAGCTCAGCTTCGCCTTTCTCAAGGTCCGAGAACCTTCGCCATCTTCTCCTTCCAGGCGGCCACCTCATCGGCATTGAAGACATCTATCGCTCCGCCCTGGAAATTGCCTTCGACATCTCCCATCCTCTCCTCCATCCAGCCCTCTATCTCCAAATAAAGGTTCTTCAATGCATCCAGCACCTCAGGATCGGCCTTCCACAGGCCCCTCTGCTCTGCCTCCAAGAGCCTTCTGCCCATCTCCTCCATGGCCCATGGATTGTTCTCCTCGAAGAACTTGCGGTTCTCCTCATCCATGATGAAGGTCTTGGCTATATCGTCGAAGATCCAGTCGTCTACTTCTTGAGTCGTCGCCTCCCAGCCGTAGACCCGGCCCACGCGCTTGGAGATGTCTCCTGCACCCTTGTAGCCGTGCCGCTTCATGCCTTCGATCCACTTGGGATTGAGCAACTTGGTGCGCACAACCCGCCGGACCTCGTCGGCCAGGGTGCGCACCTCCACATGGTCCGGGTCTCTGGTGTCTCCATAGTAAGCCTCCACCGGATGGCCGGAGACCTCACGGGCTGCGATGGTCATGCCGCCATGATTGCCGAAGTAGCAGCAGCATCCAAACAGGTCTTTTTCATCTGTTGTTGTCTTGTTGAATGTGACATCCACACTCTTGAGCTGCTTGATGAGTTTCTCCGAAGACTCCTCACCAAAGAAGCCCTTGCCGTAGGCATAACCGTTCCAGTAGATGAAGACGTCTGAGAGGTCCTTCTCCTTCTTCCATGCCGATGCATAGACTGCCAGATTCACGCCGTTTCCGTATGTGCCCGGCCTGCTGGCAAAGATGCGAGGCATGGGGCCGTTCTCCAGATCATGCTTTCTAAGATAGTTCATCTCCGGCGGCTCATCGAGTGCTGCGACCTCCCGTATCGCTCTGTCGACCATCTCTATGCAGTTGTAGAAGCAGTCACGGATGATGCCTGAAGACTTGATTGTCAGGTCTATCCTGGGCCGTCCCAGCTCTTCCAGAGGGACTACCTGATATCCTTTGAGCTTCGCTCCCTTCCAGACGGGCTTTACGCCTATCAGATGGAAGATCTGTGCCATCTGCTCCCCGTCGGCATACATCACATCCCCTGCCATCCAGAACATGGCGACGTTCTCAGGCAAGCGGCTCTGCTCCTTGCGGTACTTCTCAATCAAGCTGTCGGCAAGCCTTCTTCCCACCATCCATGCGGCCTGCGTCGGAACAGCTTCCGGGTCCAGAGAGTAGAAGTTGCGTCCTGTGGGCAGGACCTCGATCTTTCCTTTGGTGATCAGGCCGGATGGACCCGGCTCAATGAAGCCTCCTGAGAATCCATGCAGCAGGCTTTCCATCTCCAGTGAGGCCTCCAGCCTCCGGCAGAGATCCTCCACCCTGCCCTGCAGAGCCAGGAGAGATCCGTTTCCATGTAACCCTCTGGTCTCCAGGAGCTCTGGAAGCTTCATCTGGCAGTTGCCGCCATCCGTGTCTTTCTCGCAAGATGGCATGATGGCCGAGACAAGCTCTTTACAGAGGCTGTCCAGCTCCTGCAGATCCTCCATATTAGTTGTGACCTCCTTTCCCAGAAGCTCTGCTGCAGTCTTACGAACCTCACTCCTGAGAATGGAGCGCACCATCTCCCGTCTCCTCTCGCCCTCAGGCAGAACTCCGAAGATATGCATGCCATCAGGAATCTGGGTGTTGTAGAGCAGGGAGATCTTGTCGTGAGCCCTCTCTAAGATCTGCTCGAAGCTTGTGCCCGACTCAGTCAGCTTATCCAGTTTCATCTCCTTGGCGAGGTTGCTCTTCAGAAGAAGGTCCAGTATAATATGCTCCAGGGCATGAGCCCTTGCGCCATCTGATATCTTGGCGCGGTTGTACTCGGCGATCTTCTCCTCCAGCTCCTTCAGCTCTCCATAGAGGTCTGAGTCCGTCATCACTGCCTGCATGTGGTCCACGAGTGTGGCATAGCTCCGGCGCTTGGCAATTGTGCCCTCTGGAGGGTTATCGGAATTGTAGATATAAAGGTGAGGCATATCCCCTATTCCAATATCGGGATAGCAGTCGCAGGATAGGCCTACAGACTTTCCGGGCAGAAACTCCAGGTTGCCGTGGGTGCCGACATGCACAATCACATCTGCACCGAAGACCTTCTCTATGTATCTGTAGGTAGCGATGTACTGGTGGGTTGGCGGAACCTCCGGGTCATGCAGGATCTTGCAGACCTGGCCGTCGCATCTGGCTCCGGCACAGCCGCGCTTGGGCTGAGCGCAGACGAGAGCATTGCCGTACAAGACGCCCGTGATCACGATCTTTCCCTGATAGAGCATAGCTGCAGGAATTCCGTTCTTCTCCTCACCCGGCGGATTTCCCCAGGCCTCGCTGACGCGGCTTCGCACCTCTGGCGAGAGGCATCCGAACCACTGCTCATATTCCTCTTTGGAGAGATATGCCAGCGCACCTCCTTTCTGGACAATTTCCTCTATGGGAGTCCAGCGGAACTCGGAGATAGCTTTTCTGCCCATGATCGTCTCGATAAGCTCTTTTCCATTTGCGGGAGTATTCTCCAGAGAGTAGCCCTCATCAGCCATCCTGTTCATGATGCGTGCCACGCTCTCAAGCGTATCGAGATGGGCTCCGCCGCCTACAGACGCTTCTGTGGATACGCACGGATTGTTATGCAGGATAAAGGCCACACGGCGTTGTGACACGGGCTTGTTCTTGAGTGCGATCCACTTGGAGACCCGTCTGCATACTTTTGAGACTCTCTCCGGTATGGGCACATGCCTCTCAATCAGGGCTCCATCTGATTCGGATCTATCGGTCACTCCACAGATCAGAGGCTCTATGACGCCCTCGAACTCAGGCATTGCCACAGACCAGCCTACCTCGCTGCTGGAGAGTCCATGAATGTCCTTTTGCCATTCGTCCACAGTCTTGTGATAGACCATGAGTGGATGGAAGACCGGTACGTCAATCGACTTGAGGATACTGGCTGAATCCTCTGGTTTTCGTGGACGGAAGATGGGCAGGAGATTGATGATCGCATCTACTCTGCCCATGAAGATCTTCTCAGCCACCTCAACGCTCGACCAGGCACCAAGGTCCCGATCGCCCATACCGAAGCAGAAGACTGGAAGAACTGAGCCATGTTTCTCCAGCTCAGTGATGAAGGCGTTTGCCAGAGCGGTATCTCCATTGGCCCAGTAGGTTCGCGAGAATATTATGCCCACGGTCGGGCTTTTCAGCGCGCCGTACCACTGCAGATACTCGTCGAGAGTGGCAAATGCGGCCTTTGCATGAGGATGATATAATCCCTGCCACAAAAGTTCCTGCGGCGGATCAAATTTAAAGTCGAGCCCCAGAACCTCTTTGCAGACATACTTGAGCATGTTCTTGAAGTTCTCCGGGCCTGCGAAGAGAACATACTTATTGATCATCTGGGTCATCTCCAGTGAGACATTGGCCAAAGCCCAATGAGATGGATCCCTTCCAAAAGAGATAACAGGAATGTCTTGATTCAAAGCAGGAACAATCTCATCCCAGCAGGCATCGCTGGAGGGATGGAGGAGAATGAGGTTGGCTCTCTTCAAAGATTCCAGACATCTTTCCAGATCTGCTTCGCTGGAAAGCTGAGATGCAGACCACAACTCCATGTCTAAGCCGATCTCTTTTGCAGTCTCAAGCAAGAGGGGCAGCTCGCTAGCCCAGGTTATAGAGACGATTTTCATATTATTTCACCTATTATTTGATAGAGCTATTATCATTTAATATGAATATTACGAATTCATATCACCTATATTAATAGCTATTTTAATGTAGATAACATGTATGGACTTAAAAAGGTATTGATTTATACCTTAGATAGCACGAATTAAATATAGGTATTATCATTGGATATTGGATGGTCCAACAACCGCATCATATGAATAATCGGCAATAGTGGCTCCATGCATATTGCACTTATCAGCCAGAGGAGAGTCCGACTTTTCCTTATTGCGGCTGCATTCGTGGCCTCGCATATCTGGATGGTCGGATCACTTAGTATCTTAGTAACCGCCTTCCTTTAACTTGCAGGATTGCGAAGGGCGAATTTCACTGACCTGCAGGTCAACGAGAGTCTCGACAAAGAAGTCGAAACATCGGTAAGTACATTTTCAATCCTAATTCCAAACGGGCTAAGAGCCAGGATCTATCGAAAGGTTAATGTTATATAATGCTACGAATCAACACATTCAAGTTGAAGATCTGTCATGCTTGACTTGATTGTTCAGACCCTGGACGATACAGCATCTACCATGGCGACTGTATTCGTGATGCTCTTCATTACCGGCCTGATGACTGAGATGGGCTTGTTTCAGAGGCTCTCATACCTGTCCAAACCGCTTACGTCAATGTCACATCTTCCGGCTGCAGCGGCCTCAACCTTTATGGTCAGCTTTGGATCTACTCTGGCCGCCAACACAATGATCGCCAGGCTAAGAGATGAAGGCCACCTGAGCGAGAGGCAGGCATTTTTTTCCGCCATCATGAATGGCGTTCCAGTCTATTTTCGAGAGCTTTTCACCTATCAGCTGGCATTTGTGGTCCCCATCCTCGGAATCTGCGTGGGTGGTGTTTATGCGGCTGTGTCAATCTCCGCGGGAATTATAAGGCTGATCATGGTCATGATCCTGGGAAGAGCATATCTAAAAGCCGATCCGGAATCATCGCCACAAATGCTCGAATCCCCGGTGAAGAAAGATCTGCTGGATGCGGCCATAAAATCACTACGGGGACAGAGCCAGATATTCATCAGGATGACAGCTCTCTACTTCATAATGACATTCTTAGTCCTCTATTTGAGCGAGGAAGGCATCTTTCAGTCGCTGGATGTACTACCTGTTGCACATTTCTTTGGAGTCCCGCCCGCGACTGTGATCCCTATAACCATTTATGTGGCCAGCCCCAAAGCAGGCATGACCTTTCTCGGACCCATGATCCAAAATGGCAACATATCGGAGATTCAGTCTTTGATCGTATTGATGCTGGGCAGCATGTTCATGCTTCCCTTCTACGCCGTAAAATCACTGATGCCCAACTATACATCCGTCTTTGGGATGAGACTTGGCCTTTCACTGGTGGTGGTATCGACGGCAATCAACGTTCTGGTCAGACTATTGGTGCTTATGCTGCTGATGGCAACCGTATAGATCTAATCATTTTCCATATGCATGGCGAGAGCACATCTGTCTACGCCAGAAAAGAAGACTGCCACGTTTTGTTCCGCAAAAAAAAATATGCTAGAGTCTCTACTCACTCTCCAGCTCAGGGAATACAAAAGTCCTGCCTTCCGGATACTTGATGCCCAGCAAATCAAGGTACTCTATATAAACGCCGGCTGGATCGAGATCTGCATCGGGATGCAGCAGCTTGGCCATGAAGGCAGTTCCAGCTACGCTACCCGGTCCATAGAGTATCTTGCGGTAGACAATCCAGACTTTATCATTCTTGATGGCAGGGACAGCTTTTCCACCGGTGCGGCTCATGATCTCTTCGCGAACCTGCTGTGCGGCAATCGTGTTGCTGGAGGGAAATGCTCCCCAACCCAGAACATCGTCCGATTTGGCCTGCAAGATGACATCCGGATTCTTGCTGATCACCGTCTCCCAGCTGGTGGTAATGGCCTCATCATCAGAAGATCCAAATATATTGAGTCCGCCGGCAAGCCTGATGCTCTTATCGATATCGGATTTTCCGCCGTTGGTCTTGAGTTCTCCAAGTCCCTTTGGCTGAGTGTTTTCAAAATAGACCTTGGAAATGCCCTTGCCCTCGACTGCATTGGCAATGGCCTCTTTTTTAGAGTTCTTCCAGGCGACATACTCCGCAGCCTTATCCTCTTTGCCCAGAATCTGTCCCAGCAGGGTGATCTCCTTATCTATGCTGTCACCCTTGTAGAAGCTAAAGCCAGCAACAGCGATGTCTTTGAATGGTGCCAGCCCTTCCTCCACCGCGTCTACTCCATAAGACTTTCCACCCGTTTTACCGGAAGGATAGCCCAAAACAAGTATATTGGGAGTTATGGCGTCCTCATTTCCCTTGGCAATCTGGGCTATGACCTCATAATCAGGTGCGCTCCATTTGCCCACCAGTGCCTTATTTTTAAGATTTGGGAAGTACCAGCTATATTTTTGAACCGTATCTGTAACACCGACAATCATATCTCCCGCTCCCAGGAGTTCGACCGCTTCTGCTGCATCGGTGCTCAGCACAATAATCCTCTCAACCGGCATTTGCAGGGTGACTTCTCTGTCCGCTGAATCTGTGATGGTCATTGGATACTCTGCCGCCCCGCAAGACCCGCAGAGGAGCAATGCCATCAACGGTAGAATCAGCAAAGCTGAAACTATTCGATTATTCATATCTATTCTCCTCACAATTGTCGCTTATTAGGATAATTCAAATATAAGTCTCTTTTGTTAATATCATTTTTAGATCTAATATTAATAGTTGCGATTAGTACTAATATGCACATTGATGAGGACAGAGGCGAAGAAAAAGAAAGGTTTTTATTTTGAGAACAGATCCTGTTTTAATTCCACCAATGAATCCCTATTCTTGGAAAAGCCGGCCTTATATTTAATCAGCTCACCACCAATTATCATCGCCATTCCTGCACAGAGAACAACAAGGCTTGCCAGGAGAAGCTCGAATGATAGATGTGCCTCTATGCCAACCAGAACTGCTAAGCTTGGTGCCAGGATCATAGAGGACCCCGCCAGTGTTAAGAAGAGACCATTGATGATCCTGCGTTCTGATCTTATCAGCCTATCGTCCTTTTCTTCAATTCCTTTTTCCAGTTGATACATCTGCTTCTTATGCAGTAGGTAGTAAACAAATGCCAGAACGGGCACGCCCTCCAATACCAGAAGCTGGACGGCAATATCGGTCAAGATCTCATCCTCGATATAAGCCCTATCCATTATACCCATAGATAATCTTTTCGATTGGTTAATTATAATAATAACACATAATGTTATCTTTCCTTAACCATATGTTATTTAAGGAGCATCATCATTATAGAACGAATATGTCCCCCAGCTCTGTTCCTCTAAGTAAAGAGAGAATCACCCCCTTTAAGATCATATTACTAGCATGGCTCTTCGTTTCTCAGGTGGTGCTCTATGCCGGGGCAGACACATCCGTCGGTCAGCCATCACTTCAGAGCAATTTAAGCAACCTATCCTCGGCGAATGGATCCCAAAATCAATCTGCTTATGATGTCCATGTCTATGTTACCAATATGGATAATGAGCGCCTTAAGATATCCCTATTCATAGATTTCGAGCTAAAGGACAGCAAAGAACTCGCCTCGGATTCTGAATTGAAGATCGATAGCTATACACTCTCAAAAGGACCTCACATTTTCAAGATAACCTGGTGGGACGAGGATGTCAAGAGATCATATGAGACGCAGGAGCTTAAAGATATCCGGAATGAGACCTCTATCAACCTATATACATCCAATCATGAGGCACCGGAGAAGTTCGAAATATTGGTAAAGCTGACCAATGAAAACAGCAACGATTTAGAGGCCTTCCTTTATGTAGACGACAGCTTCGAGAAGAGCAAGGAGGTCAGCAAAGACAGCACCTCTGAACTTGGCACGATAAAGCTGGATGAGGGGGTGCATAATCTATCGGTAAGATGGCAGGACAGAGAAACAAAGATAGAGTATGAGAAGACCAAAAAAATAACAGTCACAAGAGATGACGTCTTAGTTTTCTATGCCCCCCAAGGCATCTCCTTTGAGGCAAGACAAAGTGCTCTGCAGTCAGAAAAAACAGCATATTCCAAAGAAAAGAAAGAGACAACTTCGCTAGCAAAGGATACTGCAAAAGATAAAACGGCTACTGACAAAATCGTCACTGATGAAAACGCAAGCAGCACAAATAAAGCCGCCTCAGAAAACATAGCCAAAGTCGAGACAAGAACAAATAATTTGCCGGGAAAAGCTTCATACGAGGAGAAGACCGACCCACTGAGTGGAGATGCTCTGCAGGATAGCGATAAAATCTACTTATATGCCGCACTGGTAATAATAGCTGTCTATCTTATGCTAAGGCATTAATATGATTAAATTGTTATTTATATTGCTAACGTTGATATCTGCCGCCCAGGCAGTCGTCTGGAATGAGGGGATAAGCGGAGAGCTTCACTGGGGTGAGACATTGTTTTTAGAGAACTACACATTAAAGCTGGCCGACTTTTCAATTGTTGAATCCCATACCTCCAAGGTCCTTGTAGAACTGCAAGCCGATAATCTTACCATTGCCAAACGGGCTTTGCAGGTAGGAGAATGGTTCACTCTAAATGATTCCATAAAGATTACCGTGGAGCAGATAGTCAAAGGAGATATCCAGGATGATCCTTTCGCTGAAATAAGGCTACAGCTTCCTGCGGCTGCTGACATATCTCTCATCATGACGGGGAATAGAGAAATATATCAGGGAGGCGATGAGATGAGGATTCAATTGCAGAGTGCAAATATTGGAATAGTTGATGCCGAGAATTTGAGGATCAGACTGGACTCGATACCACCCTTTGTGAACATACAATATAGTATTTCGATGGTGGAAGCGGGAAGAGTCTGGGATAAAAAGAAGAACACCCACGAGATAGATAATCTTAAAATAAATATAAAAGCACCTTATTTTCCAGAGCCGATAGATTTGAAGCTTCGGGCCCATGCCCAGTATACCGACCCGCAGAAAAAATCTTACGAATCCTGGGGCGGAACCAACTTTCATATATCCGGTCCCATCCAGTTGCACAAGAGAGTAGAAGAGACACAGGAATTTCAAAAAAGCTATTACGTCATCAACTCCCTGAGAAACTGCGGTAATAGGACTCTGACACTGGATCTCTCAGATTCGACTGGATCTGGCTTTCAAGCAGATTCCTCTTTGAGCTGGAAGTTTAATCTATCTCCTGGTGAGTCGAAAACAATAAGTTATCTCATTAAGGCCAAACAGCCGGGATTAAGCCAAACCCTGCCGGATGCAAAGGCTTGCTACAGTTGGGATGACAAGATCTACACCGTCCGCTCAGAGAGGCCTGTGGTAGATGCCTTTGGGCCGCTAATCGAAGTTGAGAGAAGCGTCAGTCCCACAAAGCTATACCCTGGAGAAGTAGCAACAGTATCAATCCAGCTGACCAATACCGGAAATAAGGAGGCGGCAATCTCCTTGCAGGGTACGCTGCCAGGCAAAACCAAGCTTATCTCTGGTGTTATTAATGAATCGCTAATGCTCCTGCCCAATGAGACCTATTCGAAAGATTACCAGCTGCGCTGCATTGAGCCGGGAACAATCCGTCTTCCTCAGGGCGAGATCAGTTATCGAGATGTACGTGGGAATGAATACCGTACAAGTATGAATGCGCTTGAGATTGATGTGCAAAGTGATGCACAAAACGAGACTGGTAAAGTCGACACACAGACAGAAAAAGCGGACGTCGAGAGGGACG
>JAQTYS010000002.1:17152-41925 GCA_028688175.1 Methanothrix sp.
CGAGATGTACGTGGGAATGAATACCGTACAAGTATGAATGCGCTTGAGATTGATGTGCAAAGTGATGCACAAAACGAGACTGGTAAAGTCGACACACAGACAGAAAAAGCGGACGTCGAGAGGGACGGCACAGACGTTAAGAGAGATGACGCAGACGTTAAGACAGAAGAGAATAGCGAAAAATATTTGTCAGCCCTGCTGATCACAATCGTATTATTGCTGTCAGCAGCATTCAGCAGATATCCTTGATACTGTCGATTATCCTTCCCTTTTCCATGACCGCAATCCGGTCGCTCATATGTCTTACAACCTCCATATCGTGAGATATGAAGAGCATGGTCAGGCCAAACTCGCTCTTCAGATCCATCATGAGCCGTAGAATTTGGGCCTGTACTGAAACATCCAGGGAGGCAGTAGGCTCATCTGCGACAATGAACTCTGGGTTTATGGCCAGGATTCTAGCCAGAACAACTCGCTGGTTCTGCCCGCCGCTGAGCTGGTAGGGAAAACGGTTTAAATGCTCCGGGTTTAGGCCTACGATATCTATCAGCTCCAAGACCTTCCTTCTCCACTCATTGCGGCTTATATTTCCCCGCAGCCCCAGCCGGAAGGGCTCAGCTATGCTTTCCCCAATGCGCATCCTGGGATCCAGAGAAGACTCCGGGTCTTGAAAAATCATCTGCATCCTGGGCCGGAGTGTTCTCATCTCTCTTCGACTCAATTTGGTTATATCCGTCCCGTCGAAAAAAATATTGCCGGAGGTGGGCTCAATCAGCCTGAGAAGCAGGCGGCCCACTGTGGTCTTTCCGCAGCCGCTCTCACCCACCAGGCCCAGGGTCTCGCCTCGCTCAATGTGAAATGATGCGCCATCTATGGCTTTTGTGTATTGCCGGTTGATAAAGCCGGATGCATAGTGCTTCTTGAGGTCCAAAACCTCAATCAGGTGCATAAGAAGCACCTCGCAAAGTTTCCCTTATTCATTTTTATCATAGGAGGATGCTCTTTCTTGCAGATGTCCATTGCCCTGGGACAACGGGGATGGAATCTGCAACCAAGAGGAGGATCGATGAGAGAGGGGCTGGACCCAGGTATGGGCTGCAGGCCTTGGGAAGGAAGGCAATGAACGAAGCCTTGCGTGTAGGGATGACAGGGATCTCTCAAGATGGCCCCAGCTGTTGCCACCTCCAAGAGTTCTCCCGCATACATAACCGCAATGCGATCGCAGATATCTCCTGCCGCTGCCAGATCGTGGGTTATCATGAGCATGGATCGGTTGGCAGTCATATCTCGAATGAGCTTAACGATCTCTGCCTTGGTCTTGGCATCAAGTCCTTTGGTGGGCTCATCGGCTATGACAAAAGATGGCTGTCCGGCCAGTCCCATGGCAATCATGACTCTCTCTTTCATGCCTCCGGAAAGCTCGTGCGGATATTGGTCCGCCCTCATTCTTGCCTCCGGAATCATTGTTGCGGCCAGCATTTCCACTGCTTTGGCTTTTGCCTGCTCTTTGTCAAGGCCCATATGCAACCGGAGCACCTCCGCAATCTGATCTCCTACCTTTAGCACTGGATTGAGGGAGGTGGTGGGATTTTGCAAAATCATGGCGATCTCCCTTCCCCGCAAGAGTCTCATCTCCTCCGAATTAAGGTCAAGCAGATTTTTTCCTTTGTAGATTATTCGACCCATTATCCTGGTGGAGGGCAAGAGCAGACGAATTATGGACATGCCAAGTACCGTCTTTCCGCAGCCCGTCTCGCCGATCAGACCCAATTTTTCGTTGCTCTCAATTTGCAAATCGACCTCATCCACGGCTTTCACCAGCCCGTCAGGAGAGGGAAAATAGGTCCTAAGGTTAATTATATCGAGCATAGCCATTAGTAGGCCAATTAGAGTCCATAATATTAAAGATTACTACTAATTACAAGATATTGCATACCACAAGAACTAATTTCAAGCCGCCGATTAATTATGATAATTAGGATGATATATTTGCACACCCTACTTTTTCAATCTTGTTAAAGAATACAAAATATAAAACCGCCGTTAGCGCATAGAAAATGGCTGTGACCAAAAACGGCATGCTGATTTTTTCTTCTGCCATCATCAGCCCTCCTGCATATGTTCCTATCCCTACGAAAGTATAGCAAGCCATCCACATTACGCTATTTATTATCGATCTCTCCTCTGCGCTGACTATTTCCAGCTTGAAGCTGTTCAAGATAGGATTTGCCATATTCATGAGCGTATATCGCATGATATATCCGAATGCTGCAACAGTAAGGCTGGATGAGAAAGTGAATATCAGAAGGAATGGTATGGATAATATCTGTACCGCGGATGCCAATCTGATCTTGCCCAGCTTTTCCGTGAGCATAGGCACAAAGAAGTATCCTGCCATCATAACCAGTTGCGATAGAGAGAATATCATGCCGATCTGGTTTGCACTTGCGCCTAGCATAATGTCGAAATATACATTGAAATAGGGCAGGGACGTGCCCCATCCTATGCCAAAGAGACAGTAAAATAAGAACATCCTTCGAACGGTCTTCGACCTGCATATGGATTTGTAGATTCGAAATCGTTCTGACATGCCAACTTTTTTCAGTGAGTTTTTCTCTTCAATGTATGCCAGGGGTAGCAGCGAGATGATTGTCGCGGCTAATGATACATAGAGGGTCAATCGATATGCAATAGATCCACCCGCTCCAAGAATAGACAATTCTGGCGATAAATTTGAAAGAATAGAAGGCAAAAATCCGCCAATCATATTGCCTGACAGCGTCGAAAAGGTATAGATGATATAATACATGGAAAAAAGATGCATTCGTTCATATGAGGTGGAATTCTCTAACAGAAATGTTGCTCCTGTGACGAGGCTCAGGGCAGATGCCATCCCATATGCAATGCTGAAAACGACCAATAGCTCCTTTGATGCGGTATTATAGAGAAAGAGGAGCGAAAGAGTGAGGAGCGAGGATGAAAGCAATAATGTATTTTTCCGTCCCAAGCGATCACATATAAAGGCGGCAGGTATTGCGAACAACCCAATGGAGACGGAGGAAAGAGACAGTATCAGCCCTAAGAAGTCCTCCCGCAAGCCAAGGCTTAAGATATACAAATTAAAGATAACACCGTAGATTCCAACGTTTAAGATCGTCAGGAAAACGAAAAGCAAATAACGTCGCGCATTGGGGCTGAAGCTATTTAGCCGGGCAATATAGCAGCTAGATGGCGCATACATATTACCTCCTGTGTTACCTTTCCGGTTATTCATGCATCATTCCTGCATCATTCATGCAAACGAAATATTTATCACTATGTATCAGTTATTACATAATTGGTGTGCTAAATATGTTACGTATTAAAAGAACTTATGAGATATTGATGATATCCTTAACAATATTATCATTAATAGCACCAGCTCTTGCTGATTCGACATCCGATGGCAAAATTCTGAATGCAGATTTGATCTTCGGACCGGACGAAAATTTGGACCCAGCCTACAAATACACAGGTTGGTACATGCATGAAGCCGGAATATATGAGACTCTCTTTTCATTGGACGAGAATATGAATCTCGTGCCAACCCTGGCAACCGGCTTTGATCAGATCAGCGATACGGAGTACAAGATCCATTTGAGAACCGATGCAGTATTCCACGACGGCACCCCTCTTAATGCCGATGCTGTGGAATACTCTTTGCAGAGAGTCATGGATTCATCCAATTCCAGGCATGGCGAGTTTGGTTTTATAGATTCGGTCAAAGCAACTGATGAAAACACAATAACCATCAAAACCAAACAGCCTCATTCACCAACTATTGCCTCACTGGTAGATCCGCTGGTCTGCATAGTCAAACCTGACGTAGACCTGAACACAACCCCTGTAGGCACCGGCCCCTTCAAATTCGATTCCTTTGAAAAAGACGTCAAGCTGACCGTCGTGAGAAATGATGAATATTGGGGTGAGAAGCCGAAGCTTGATGGAGCTGTTCTCTTCTTTGTCAGCGATCCAATGACAAGGGCCATGCAACTGGAAGGCGGAGATGTGGATATTACTCTGGGCATTCCCCAAACCGAGGTACAAAATTTAAAAAGCCAATCAGATCTGGAGGTGCTCAGCGAGGTGACACTTCGCGAAAATTTAATTTATATTAATATGAAAAAAGTGCCCTTTGATAACCTCCTGGTTCGTCAGGCCATAAACCATGCTATCGACCGTCAGGAGATAGTGGATACCGCCTTGGAAGGTGTGGGCGGCATTCCTGCCGTCGGACCATTATCATCCAGCGATAAATGGTCAGCCAATGAAGATCTCAAGCCTTACGAATTCGATCCCTCAAAGGCCAAGGAGCTTCTTAAGCAGGCCGGCATAACCGATGCCGATGGAGACGGTTGGCTGGACTTTCAGGAAAAGCCCTTTGAAATCACCATAAAGACCTATTCCTCCCGAGCTGAGAACAAGCCTTCTGCAGAGGTCGTGGCCGCTCAGTTAGCGAAGATTGGTATCAAGTCCCGTGTGGAGATCGTGGAGTCTGGTGCATTTAGCAGCGACCTGGCCAAGGGTGACTACGATCTGGGATTGGGCTCCTTCAATACGGGAACGACTGGTGACCCGGACTACACTCTCTCCAAGCATTTCGAGTCCACCGGATCAGAGGCCAAGAAGACCGGCTACTCCAATGCGGATGTTGATAAATGGCTGCAGGAGGCCAGGGCCACATCTGACCAGGGCGAAAGGATGGAGTACTACAAAAAGGTCCAAGAGCAGGTGCTAAAAGATTCGCCAGAGGTCATCCTCTTCTATCTGAATGTTCTGGTAGGCCATAGCAAGAAGGTCAATGGCTTTGTCATGTATCCGTCCAGCGAAATCAACTTCCTGACGCCAAAGCTATCCCTGGAGGACTAAAATCTGCCACCAATGGAGAGCAAAGCAGCCCGCAATGAGATTGCGCCTGGTGGGATGGCCCGCCATCCCAAAGAAGTCATTGCGCAATACTGGGATCTTCGCAGCCACAGCTACGCCAAGGGCGTTACTGCCAGCAGGAAGGAGGAGAGAGAGGTCTGGAAGAGATGCCTGGCGCCCAACACAGCAGACCTGGATATCCGCAGGGCTTTGGATGTAGGCGCTGGTGCGGGCTTTCTCTCCTTTGTTTTGAATGATATGGGCATTGATGTGACCGGCATGGATCTATCCCGCGGCATGCTCTCCCAGGCCAGAGAAGCCGCATGCCATCATAAATTAGATCTCGACTTCTGTCAGGGGGATGCAGAGTCTCTGCCCTTTCAATCCTCCTCCTTCGATCTGGTAGTAAGCAGGCATCTCCTCTGGACCCTGCCCGATCCCTCCCGGGCTCTGGACGAATGGATGCGCATCTTAAGGCCGGGAGGAAGAATCCTGGCCATTGACGGAAACTGGTTTGATCCATCTGCCAAGAAGAAGGTGGCAAGGAAGGTCTCAGCTCTTCTAACCAGTCTATCCATTGATCGCAACCCAGTACCATTCCAAAAGTTCTACCAGCCAATAGAAAAGCACCTGCCGCTCTATCAGGCCACCAGACCGGATCGATGTCAGGCACTGTTTGAGGCCGCGGGGCTGGAAGGCGTCGCCTTTGATCGCCTGTCGGAAGTCAATCGCTTTTATAAAAGATATGCAAATCTGTCTTTTCGTCTGGCCAATGCCGATGCAGTATTTCTGGTGAAGGGCGAAAAGGGCGCAAGACCGCTTAGATGAGTGACCAGGAAGGATAGACGGAAAAATGCTGTTATTCCTCGCAAAAAGGCTCTTTCTCTTGATGCCGATCTTGCTTCTCGTTTCCATAATCGCGTTCTCATTATTTTATCTCTCACCAGGAGATCCGGCCGAGATTTTGCTCACCGGACCACAGGGTCCTCCTGATCCTGCTACGGTCTTGGAGTTTAGGGAGAGGGAGGGATTTAATGATCCGGCTGCCGTTTTATATCTGCGCTGGCTCTCCAAGGTCGTACAGGGTGACCTGGGTTACTCTTATGTCTCCGGTGGGAAGGTTTTAGATGCCGTATTAAGTAGCTTCCATCCGACCTTGCGACTGGCTCTCATCAGCCTGATGATATCGTTAATAATATCGTTTCCCCTGGGAATTCTCTCCGCGGTCAAGCAAGGATCAGTCATCGACGGCCTGGGGATGACTATATCCCTGCTGGGCGTATCGGTTCCCAACTTCTGGCTGGCCTATCTGCTTATCATCCTCTTCGCTCTTAAGCTGGATATCCTACCTGTTGCCGGATACGGACAGGAGGGTGATGTAGAGCACCTGATCCTGCCGGCTATCACGTTGGGCATTTCGGCTGCGGCCGTTACCAGCAGAATGATACGCAGCAGCATGCTGGAGGCTTTAGAGCAGGATTATATTACCGCGGCTCGGGCCAGGGGTCTATCGGAGAGAATGGTGGTGCTCAGACATGCTCTCAGAAATGCCCTCTTGCCTGTGATCACCGTAGTGAGTTTGAACTTCACCTATCTGCTCAACGGCTCTGCTGTGGTGGAGACGGTTTTCGCCTGGCCGGGCATCGGCAATCTCATGACCCGTTCTATCTTCAGCAGGGACTACCCGGTGATACTGGGATGTATGCTTTTTCTGGCAATGCTGACCTTGGCCCTTAATTTTCTGACAGACATCTGTTACTATTATCTAAATCCGAGGCTGCGGCATGTTGCAGGGAATTGATCCAGGATTTCGGCTTTCCATCTTCATCATAGCAGCCCTGTTTCTGCTCGCGATCACAGCCGCATGGATTGCACCACATGATCCCGAAAATGCCCAGCCGCAACTGAGGCTTAAGGATCCTGGTGGGGAATATCCCCTGGGCACAGACCATCTGGGCCGCTGCATATTCAGCCGTGTGGTCTTCGGAATCAGAATATCTCTTTTTATCGGACTTGTCGTGGTGCTCCTCTCTGCCTTGATCGGCACAATCCTGGGAGGCGCGGCAGGATACTTTGGCGGCGTTCTGGATGAGACGATCATGCGCGTGGTTGATGCCTTCCTCTCCTTTCCCAGCATTTTCCTGGCTCTGGCAGTGATAGGTTTTCTGGGATCCGGCCTATCCAATCTGATGCTCTCCATAATTTTGGTTGAATGGACCGGTTACGCCCGTCTGGTGAGAAGCGAGGTCCTATCGCTCCAGGGAAGAGAATTTTTAGAGGCGGCCAAGAGTCTTGGGGCATCAGATCTCTACATCATGAGCCGACATATTCTGCCCAATATACTTCCGTCTGTCCTGGTCATGGCCACATTGAGCGTAGGCTATGCTATTTTGGGTGCGGCCTCGTTGAGCTTTCTCGGCCTTGGTGTTCAGCCGCCCACTCCGGAATGGGGATCGATGATGAATGATGCCCGGCCTTTCATCCGATCTCATCCACTGATGATGGTCTTTCCAGGAACTGCCATAACCGTTACAGTATTGGCTTTTCATTTGCTAGGTGACGGGATAAGAGAGAAGCTGAACCCTCGATCTGAAGTTGATAAACAGCAATAATTCCAATTCCAATAAAAAAGTCTATGTTTCGTTCCGGACATTCGCTAATCTATGAATCCCTGTGCTTCAAAGAGAAGGGCTCCATTTTCGTCCACCTCTCGGAACACTGCCCAGGTTGCTCTGTCCCTGGAAACGGGATTTTGATCATCATCGAAGTAGCGTATCTCCGATCGAACGGCTTTCCTAGAGTTTCTATCGAGCTTGCTTATTAACATAACATACTATTACGTTACTCTTAGTATAAAACATTTTACTACAGTTTAATGTAATACGTGTTAAGTTTTTTTTGAATTATATCGCAAGAAATTCTTGGTAGAGATGAGCGCTTGCAGACACCAGAGAATATTGTTGCACTATTCTCAAGACCGGTTCGCGTTCATCTCCCCTCGATTCTGCTCCTCCAACCCAAATCCGATCAGAACGAAGCTCAAAACCGCCATGGAGATCCAGATGCCTGGCGGCAGGTACCACCACCAGTAGCCGTTGATGAATCCACCTCGAGAGAATGCATAGTTGAGCATCATCCCCAGCTCTTCTGCAGGGGATCGCCTCATCCTAGAAAGCTAAGTGAGACCTCCGTCAGCATTGCCCGGCAACGACTAGGATGAACTTGGCCATGATTACCTGCAAAGTATTTGGGCAAGATGTGCACGAAGACAATGTAGCCGTCACCTGCGCCCAGACCCCTGGCAGCCTCTACGGAAGGCATCTCGCGCAGTTGCAGCACGCGAGAGCGGACCACTCGGGCAGTGGAGGTCCACCAGAGTGCAGCGATTACGATTATTATGTTCCAGATGCTGGGGCTGGTGTGGGCTGCCAGGATGATCATCATTCTCATACGATCGAGGCTACAATGCTTCCAGGAATTTACTCATAACCATGATGCAAGTATTGGCAATGAAGTAGGAAGCCGCATCCTTGCGGGATGTGGTAGTTCACGATACGGAAAAATGATATTTTTGGCAGAATTTGAATTTAGAAACTGTTTTCAATAGACACCTTTTAAGGGATGTCGTATTTAGAATATTTTCATATAAATTGCGGAATTTTTGGTTATTCCTGATATAAGTAGCCAAATGAAATATCTAAATAGTATGACATATTTTAATGTATTTAGCACAAAAGAGGTGTAAAATGACGACTAAAGAGCTCACAATCAGCATGCTAATTCTTGCAAGCATTCTGTTTTCAGGATATATTGGAGGGGCATTGGCCGCCTCCGAGGGTGATGAGCGGATATCTAATTTGGTCATCGGCTCTGATATGGGCGACTTCGCTGCAAATCTGGCAGATTTTAACTGCAATTATCTGATGATCTTCAGCCATGAGGGTTTAGTTGATTTCGATTCTAATGGTGAGATCGTCCCGAGGCTGGCTGAAAGCTGGGACACCGACGATATGAAAAAATGGGTGTTTCATCTGGTCAAGAATGCCACATGGCACGATGGGGTGCCTTTTACTTCAAACGATGTGAAATTTACGATGGAATATACAAGAGATAAGAAAATCTTGTATGGATCGACAGCATATAACGAGCTCGAGTCGGTCGAAACGCCTGATGATCATACTGTTATCTTAAATCTTAAAATGCCAAATATTGCTTGCTTGGCAAGGTTGGCTAATGTACCTATAATTATACCCGAGCATATTTTCGAAAATATTGACGATCCTAAAAAGTTCACTGATGTAAATCAGATGTTTATTGGAACGGGACCATATATCTTTGGTAGTTACGATAAAGCTGCAGGTATTATCAATTTCAAGGCAAATGACAATTATTGGGCTGGCAAGCCAGCTATAAAAAATATCGAGATGAGGCTATTTAAAAATCAAGATACTATGATGATGGCACTTCAAAACGGCGAAATCGATCTACCCTATTTCTACTCGAAAGGAGCCAGCTATTATTATGTGCCAAAATTGCTGGAAAACCAGAATATTAAAGTGATGACATTCGATAGTTTGGGAATTAAAAAAGCAATCATATTTAATTCTCAGAAAAAGCCATTTGATAGCAAGGATCTGAGACAGGCCATAAGCTATGCCATCAACTATGATGAATTATTGAACCTGATGACGGCAGGATACGGTAAAGTGCCGAATTCCGGGCTGGTTCTCGAGAGCACAAAGTATTATATTGAAACAAGGCCGATGGAGTACGATTCTGAAAAGGCCAGGACAATGCTGGATAGTCTTGGATATAAGGACATAGATGGCGACGAATTTCGGGAAATGCCTGATGGCTCAAAGTTTAGCCCGGAGCTGTTAGTACAATCATCAAATGATGAATCCGTAAGAGCTTCCGAACTCATTGAGAAGGATCTAGGCGAAGTGGGAATCGCTCTGAAAATAAAAATGGTTGACAATCCAACATTTTGGGACATCATTGAAGAAAAGAGAGAGCATGAAATGATGTTTGGCGGCTTGCCCTTCTGGACAACAAATGGATATAAGGGATATTATACATCAATCATGGACTCTCGCAACTACGGTTGGGCAAATATAAACGATTCAGCTTATCAATCAATTGCTGATAATTTGGCAATGGCCAAAGATCTCAGTGAGAGAAAAAAGCTGGTGGAGACGATTCAGAATTATTACTCAGAGAATCTCCCTGTCATACCGCTGTATTCTATGGACTTCATCCAGCCATACGATAAAAAATATGAGGGATATGCGACTCATCCCACATGGGGTTTTCTATCTCAGACCACTTTCATGAACTTGCATAAATCAGATGGATAGCTTTGACTAAAAAAGCTATTCATCTTTATTTATGCGAAAATGATGTCGATTAAAACCATCGAAGAAAGGATAAGAAAATGATAAGGCCGAGCAGCAGGACGACTTTGTATATCTCCAACAAGGTATTCAGATATACGGTCACGATATTTATCATATTGACGTTAAATTTCTTCATACCTCGAATGATGCCCGGAGATCCGATGACAAATATGCTTGGCGAGGGGGCACGGTGGATGGATAAGGAGTATCTTGATGAACTCCGGGCCGAATACGGACTGGACAGGCCGCTGCATGAGCAATATCTTGCATATCTGTCAAGCCTGGCCAGGTTCGACCTCGGCTACTCAATTCATAAGAGCTTGAAGGTTAAAGACCTCTTGATGGAAAGAATCTTCTGGACACTTTTGCTGGTATTTCCATCCGTAATAATCGGTGGGGCTTTAGCCTTAATTCTCGGCTCATTTGCCGGCTTTAGACAGGGGAGCATAATGGACAGGTTGATGACCACACTGCTTCTACTGCTGTATAGCACGCCCGCATTCCTTTTTGCCATGATCCTGGTTAGCATATTCAGTTTCCATTTGGGGTGGTTTCCTCTTGGCAACTTTGCTTCAGGGAAGATGCATGGCGCCACCTACCTGCTCGATGTCACATGGCATCTATTTCTTCCGGTAGCCATCCTTTCACTATTTGAGGCTACATACACATACCTAGTTATTCGCAACTCCATAACGCAAATCCTTGGAGAGTATTTCATTTTCGTTGCCAGGGCCAAGGGACTTTCCGATAGGGTGATTGAGTTACACCATGTCATTCGCAATGTGCTTCCTCAGTTTATAAGTATCATGGCGCTCAACTTCGGTTTCATGGTCAGCGGCGCTTTGATCATAGAGATCGTGTTCTCGCTTAACGGCATGGGCACCCTCATTTACGATGCGGTTATATCCCGCGATTATCCGTTAATGCAAGGCGCATTCCTGGTTCTGACGTTCTTCTTGATAGCCGCGAACTTTGCAGCCGATTTGCTTTATGGCATCGCAGATCCTCGGATTGCAGATGCCAGGGATTCGACTTGAGGGCAAATGATTTGACAAGTTTCGTCGTGTCTTCAAAGTTCATGAGGTTGATTTATGAAGCGCTACTTAAATCAAAAGGCAAAGGTGTTAAACCTATAATTGATTTTAGCTATTTTGGCAGGGATACATTTATGAATATACGCGAATTTTTATACGCATTTGCCTATTTCTTATTTTATGTAAATAGTCTATTTAATTCCAAAATGCTTAATACATAGTAATACTAACACGATGAATGATGTGATGTTATGGGAAGGCATAAGAACATAATGATATTGACCACAATGTTGCTCCTTTTGGGCATCATAATAGCGCCCTGCATGGGAGCTGAATCTGAAAATGGGTCGAATCAAGGACATATACCAAAGCTTGTCATCGGAACGACAATGGATGTAAACGATATTAACCTGGGAGATTTCAGCTTCAGGACCTTTACCTCAAATCTGATATGGCCGAGACTGGTACAAGTAGACAGCCAGGGCTTGTTCGTTGGTGATGTGGCCGAAAGTTGGGAGACTGACGATGCACAAACCTGGACGATTCATCTTGCCAAGAACGCCACATGGGAAGACGGAAAACAGATAACATCCGGCGATGTCAAATTCGCGACCCAATATCTGGCTGAAAAAGTTCCATCATTTGCCAAATCATGGGAGAATGTAGAATCCATAGAGACACCTGATGATTATACAGTTATCTTTAAATTTAAGTCGCCAAACCGAAATAGTCTTTATAAATTGCAAATGATGATAATACCTCAGCACATTTTCAAAGATATTGATGATCCATTGGTATTCAACGATAACCGGGCCGTGATAGGCAGTGGTCCCTACAAGTTCGAAAAATTCGATAAAAAGGCTGGAATAATCTCATTCAAGTTAAATAAGAATTATTGGAGAGAGAAACCGGTTATAGATGAAGTTGAGTTAAAATTATATAAAAACCTCGATGTCATGCTAATGGCTCTGCAAAAGGGTGAGATTGATGTTCCATATATATATCCAGCAGGTGTACCTTACTTCCATCTGTCCAGTCTCTTGAAGAACTCCAATTTGAAGTGCAATATTTCAGGTAATATGGCTGTCTCCAAAGTGCTCTGGATAAACAATGATAGAAAGCCATATGATAATCTCCAGCTTAGAAAGGCACTAAGTTATGCGATCGACTATGAGGAGCTGGTAAGGCTGATGACTGGCGGGTTTGGCGAGGTCCCAAACGCCGGCTTTATTCCCAAAATGGCACCTTATTATATCGAGACAGAAGCTATGGCCAGAGATATAAATGAATCAAAGTCGTTGCTTGATTCATTAGGCTTTAAGGACATAAATGGAGATGGATTCAGAGAAGATGCCGACGGAAAGGAATTCGTAGTCAAGATCACCGTTGGCCCGGAGGATCAAGCCAGCGACTCATACCGCACTGCACAGCTTATAAAGAAATATCTTAGTGATGTTGATTTGAATGTCGAACTGAAGTACATGGATGAGAATCCCTTCTATGAGATGATGGATACCACCAAAGAGTTCGACATCTTTATTGGCGGCGCAGGTTCATGGTTGTTTGCCGATTATGCCGGGTATTGGACGGGAGCTTTTGACTACAGGAGTTGGGGATGGGCAATGGTCAAGGACCAAGATTATCTGGCAATGGTAGACGATCTTATGACAGAAACAAAAGAGGATAAGGTTGCGGAAATAGTTGAGAAGATGCAACAATACTATGCCAGTAATATGCCAGCAATTCCTCTATACACAGTAGATTACATCCAGCCATATAATAAAAAATATGAAGGCTGGGGCAACCAATACGTCTATAGATTAATGTGCTGGGATACATTCTATAATTTGCGTGAAGTCGAGTAGCCTACAGGATAGCTGCTCCCTTTATTTATTATTATCCAGGAAGGAATTCAAAAGTGATAAGGATTAGCAAAAGACAATCATACGTTATCCAGAAAAGTCTCAGATATTGTATGGTATTAATTATAATCTTGTCGATAAATTTTCTCTTACCCAGAATGATGCCAGGCGATCCGGTATATACTCTCTTGGGTCATGATGGTTATGAAAAAGGATCACATGCCAACCAGGCCTTTATTGATAGCCTGCGCGCTAAATACGGCCTTGATAAGCCACTCTATGAACAATACATCATATACTTTCTCTCGCTTGCTCATAATGACCTAGGCTATTCGATTCAGAAAGGCAGTAGCGTTGCAGATCTAATAACCGATAAGCTGCTATGGACCATTTTGCTGTTAATGCCATCTATTGCAGTAGGAGAGCTGCTGGCTTTATTGCTCGGCACCATTGCGGGGTTCAATCAAGGCAGAAAAATAGATGGCATAATAACTTCCGTTTGCGTTTTTGTGCATACAGTTCCTGCCTTTCTTATGGCAATGATCTTCATGAGAGTATTTAGCTATCATCTATCCTGGTTTCCTCTAGGTCATTTTACTGGTGGAACATCTGAGGGGATAGACTACTTTTTTGATGCAGCCTGGCACATGGCTCTCCCTATGATTATACTTGTGTTGATTGAAGTGACCTATACCTTTTTCGTCGTTCGAAATTCCATCATGCAAATAAATGATGAATATTTTATATTTGTAGCCAGGTCAAAAGGGCTCTCTGATACCTTAATTGCCTTCAGGCATGTGATGAAGAATGTCCTGCCACAATTTATCAGCATGGCAGCTCTGGGTTTCTCCTATATGGTTTCTGGCGCGCTGATCATTGAGATCGTATTCTCTTTAGATGGAATGGGTACATTGATATACGACGCTGTGATGGCTAGGGATTATCCCGTGATGCAAGGATCATTTCTGGTAATAACAATCGCAGTTATTTCGATGAATTTCCTGGCGGAGATGCTATATGGATTGGTGGATCCCAGGGTCAGCGATCCGGGCTTTGTACAATCCAGATGGTAGGGCTATCTCCTTTTTCCTAAGTCCATTTGGCGAAGCCTAATTGCCGGGTAAAGCAGAACTGGCAATGCCGCTACGACCAAGCACAATAGTGCAAACGACAAGGACACCTTCTCAGCCATGAACCCAACCATCGGAAAGACGATCATTATTCCCAGCGATGATAACTGGTTTTTAACGGATAGGACTGTAGCTCTGCTCTCAGCAGGTATTCTGGAGTTTACGATTTCGCTTTGTATCGGATAAAACATGGATACTGCAAAAGCGACAAAGAAAAGGAATATCGCAGAGGCAACGTTGTTGCTCAATGCCAGGAGGGCATATGATAAAAGCATCAAAACAGGAATTGCAATTATAACATTTTTTATATTGAACCTATCCAGGAGAGATGAGAGCTTTGCGCCGGCAGCAACGCAAAATTGGTCAATGGAAAATATCAAGCCCAAAAGGTAAAGCGGCACGGCCATATCTGTGAAGTATTTCTGCAAAAATGAATAGATGGTATTATCAACAACGAAGATGCCGACGCCCAGAGCCAACATATACATCACAATTGGGTTGTGCTTTATAACTTGCAAAGTATTCGAAAAATGCCTTGCAATGCTCTTTTGTCTCCTCTCGGGATTCAATATTTTTGTGGTCTCTGCAAAAAAGAACACCGGAATTAGAGCAAATAGTGCAATGATCAGTGAAACGATATAAACTGCTTCAAACGATCTCTCCGCAACAAACCCGCTGGCTGCGACGCCCAAAGACGATGCGATAAACATAACTGCAAAAAGATTGCCCAGAACTTTTTTAAAATTAGTTGCGTTTTTTGTTATTTTTAGGCTATCATAGGCAATAGATTCGTATGTCGCATTGAAGAACTCCTGGGAGACTGCAACCAGCGCATAGCCCAGTGCAAAAAGCATGACGTCATGTGCAACCAGGATTATAGCGAATCCAATTACTCGGATAACTATGCTCAAAACGGCACTCGTTTTTCTGCCGAGAATGTCCGAGATCGCACCTGCCGGGGCATCCGATGCCATTGAGGCAAATTGGGATATAGATTGGATAAGACCTATCTCAAAGAGACCGATATCCCTCTGGCCTAAAAACAACATCCACACAGCCCAATCCAGCCGGAGGCGCATCAATCCGGCATAAAGATAATTCAAATTTATATTCTGAAAAACATTCAAATTAATTGCAGTCTCCTTTTTTTGAGTCATGCTCGGTCTCATCATGATACCCTGGCTCAGATGGTAATGCCAAATCTTTTTTCTCTATGCTTAGTTTTGTCGTCCTATTTATTAATATATCTGTTAATTCTAATAATATTAAGTGTTATTATATTAAAAATTAATATCGATGATACACGGTGCAGCAAGCTGCAAGGCATCCAATGCGCTGCCGCATTAAAATTGCAGATAATAAAGCGCTATGCAATTGGTACAGAGAGATATTCTTAAATAGTATTATTTCATTAAATTTGATTATGAGAAAAAGGACATTAATGTATATATTATTAATAACTAACAATAGAGATTGGCGCAAAAGGGAATAGAATGGCAAGTTGTGTGAACTACTAATCAGCCCTCAATTCGACTCAGAGGAAAGATGATACTACCCTGGCCACGCCATGGTAAAAGGCCGACCTTATAAGTGGGCGTTTCATCTTAGAAATAATGTCCTCTGGCAAGACAGAGTTCCATTTGTGTTTGAGAGCTTCGACACTTGGCAAATTTCCAGATAAATCTATGAGGTGTCTAATAGCATGGAGACAATCAATAAAAAAGGGTTCAGTAGTTTTAAAATCGGGCGGTTGAAGGAGATATCATCATTTTCACCGGCGAAATCAATAGGCATTGGTATTTTAATAGTCTTGGTGTTCATAGCAACTACTGCACCTTATATTGCACCGCATGACCCGGAGACTACCGGAATTCCATATCAATCGCCAAACGCAGACCACCTGCTGGGAACCAACGATCTGGGCCAGGACATATTTTCAGAGTTGCTTCATGCATCCAGGACCTCGCTTGCAGTTGGCTTTTTGGCCGCAATAATATCCATTGTGATTGGCGTAAGCGTGGGGCTTTTGGCAGGCTATTATAGGGGCTGGGTGGGAGAGCTATTGATGGGCACTACCGATGTATTCTTACTGATACCCGGCCTACCGCTGATGATAATCCTAGCTGCGTATCTCAATCCGAGCATGTGGAACATAATCTCTGTAATCGGGCTTTTGTGGTGGTGTTCTACTGCTCGAGTGGTTCACTCCCGCGTCCTTCAGGTGAGGGAGATGAAGTTCATCGAGTCTACGCGGGTGCTTGGATATTCTGATTTATATATATTGCATAATCATGTCCTGCCCAATACTAAGGAGGTCATCTACGCTAAATTTTCGCTTGCCGTAGCCTCGGCCATGCTGGCAGAGGCTTCACTTAGCTTTCTGGGCCTGGGCGACCCGCTGAACATCAGCTGGGGGGAGATGATCCACTTTGCCTTTACACGTGGCGGATTTGCCAATGATATGTGGTGGTGGTACCTGCCGCCTGGACTTATGATATGCATTACCGTGCTGGCTTTTGTCATGATCACCATGGAATCCAGAAAGGATAGCCGGTTGATGGAGCTGATCTGATGTCCAAGGACCGATTACTGGGGGCTCATTGATGTCCCGGCGAGGGCTGCTGGAGGTTCGTGGTCTGACTGTCGCCTTTAAAACGCAAAAAGGCAAAATACAGGCCATCGACGGCATAGACCTTGAACTCAATGAAAATGAAACTCTTGCCATTGTGGGCGAATCAGGCTGCGGAAAGTCGGTGCTAGGCCATGCCATTATGAGATTACTCGATGATATTGCAGTGGTGAGAGGAAGCGTGCGGTTCAGGGACATGGAGGTATATGAAATGGACACGACTGCGCTCTTGAACCTTCGTGGCGGTTTGATCTCCCTAGTTCCCCAGAATCCTTCCTCCTCCTTCAATCCAGTAATCAAAATAGGAAAGCAGATCGAAGAGCTTATCGAAAAAGCAGGAAAAGTGAAAAATAGCCAAATCCGTTCCAAAGCACTAGAATACTTATCCCTGGCGGGCTTTTCCGAACCGGAGCAGATCTATGAATCGTATCCCCATCGGCTGTCTGGAGGCATGTGTGAGCGAGCGCTCATTGCCATGTCATTATCGATTGAACCGGAGCTGGTGATTGCAGATGAACCCACAAAGGGCCTGGATGCGCTATCGAGGAAAAACATTCTGGGATTGCTCCACAAGCTTGCCAGGGATGCATCCATGATCATGATCACACACGACATCAAAGCTGCGGAAACCTGCGAGAGAATTGCAGTCATGTATTCGGGGGAGATAATCGAGGAGGGACCGGCAGATATGGTCCTAAATTATCCTGGGCATATATACACCAAGGGTTTGATCGATGCTCAGCCTTCAAGGGGCATGAAGCCCATCCGGGGACGACATAATCTCCGCTCCCATAATGCCGAAGGGTGTCGGTTTAAAGAACGATGTGATGCGGCCTCCCATGAATGCAACAATCATCCTCCGCTGAGAGGGCTAAATGATTGCCGAAAGGTCAGGTGCTGCCATGCTTGAGCTGATCAAGGTATCAAAAGAGTTTAGAACAGGATTTTTAGGAAGAAATATTACTCACGCAGTGATAGATGCCTCGTTATGCGTGGATAGGGGAGAGATCGTAGGACTCATTGGTGAGAGTGGGTGTGGAAAGTCAACGCTTGGGCGAATCGCCGTGAAGCTGCTTATGCCCTCAAGAGGGCGCATCATTTTGGACGGTGTTGATGTAACCGATATGCCTGAGAATCAATTCAGAAAATTTCGACGACAGATGCAAATAATCTTCCAGCATCCGGAGACTGCCCTGGACCCTCAGTTTACGCTGGTGGAGTCTATTTTGGAATCATTCAACAAGATCGGTATACCTAAGGAGAAGCAAAGAGAGCTGCTGGAGGAGATATCCGAAGAGGTTAACCTGCCACTGGACATAGTTGATCGCCATCCAAACCAGGTCAGCGGAGGTGAGATCCAGAGGGCCGTGCTAACCCGCGTCTTTGCATTCAAGCCTAGATATCTCATTTTAGACGAGCCTACCTCGATGCTGGATGTCTCTGTACAGGCACATATCCTCCAGCTATTGAAAAGGAAGGCCAAACAGGATAATATGGGAATGCTCTTCATCTCACATGACCTGGAGGTGATCAGGGCCATGTGCGACCGAGTGGCAGTGATGAAAGAAGGAATGATCTTGGAGGAAGGAATGGTAAAAGAGATATTCAATTCTCCAAAAAGCTGTTATATGAGCCAATTGATAGAGAATAATGTCTAGCCTCCTAATATTTTGATTCTTTTAAATTCTCGTTTTTATTGCATAATTGGTAACATATATATATCTAATTGTAAGACTCAAATAGGATTACTGGAGGATATTATGAGCAAGAGAATGCAGCTGCTTCTGGCAGCATCAGTCGTGCTATGTATTCTGCTTTCAGGATTTGCCCTGGCCCAAAATCAGGCGGTGGGTAAATCAGAATCTGTGAGCAAGCTGATCATCGGCACTACAGATCAGGTAGAGGATATTAATGTCAACGATGGCATCTTCAACACCTATCGCGAGGCCTTCCTGACTAAATCTCTGATAAGAGTTGATCCATCAGGCAATTTTGTCCCAGCCCTGGCGGAGAGCTGGGAGACCAAGGATGCTAAGAAATGGGTATTTCATCTTGTTAAGAACGCCACTTGGCACGATGGCGAACCTGTGACGGCTGCGGATCTTAAATTCTCCCTGGAGTATCTGCCAAAGAAGCTGGGCGGGTCCAACTGGAACATCATCGATTCCGTTGAAGCACCGGACGATAGCACCCTCATCATCAATCTGTTGTCACCGGATGGCAATTTCCTGACCAATCTGCTCATGCTGCGCTCGGTTCCAAAGCACATATTCGAGAAGGTGGAGGATCCTAAGAAGTTCAATGATCCATCTTGCGCTATCGGCTGCGGCCCTTACAAGTTCGTGGACTATGAGAAGGCAGCCGGAAGGCTTCGCTTCCAGGCCTATGATGAATATTACGAGGGTAAGCCGGCAGTAAGGGAGATAGACATTCGCATGTTCAAGAACCAGGAAGCCATGATGATGGCCCTTCTCAAAGAGGAGATTGATACAGTCTACATCTACTCGGGAGGAATCAGCTACTACTATGTCCCCCGCTTGATGGAGAATGAGGATCTGGGCTACATACTCATCAAGAACAGCGGAGTTCCTGCTGCCCTTTGGCTCAATCAGAACAAGACGCCGTTCGACGATGTTCGCTTCAGGGAAGCGATAAGCTACGCCATCGATTACCAGGAGCTGCAAAACCTGTTCACCGCCGGTTATGGCGCAACTCCTGCGGCAGGCTTTATCCCTGACGGCAGTCCAAACTGCATTAAGACGAGGGAGCTTTCCTTCAATACCAGCCAGTCCATTGCCCTCTTGAATGCCACAGGAATGATGGATACAAATGGAGATGGATTGCGAGAGAATGCCGACGGAAGAGTGTTTCAGCCCCAGATCCTAGTCAAGTCGGATAGCGACAGCGTGCGCCTGGGTGAGATGCTCAAGAAATACCTGAGTGCAGTTGGTCTGGATGCTCAACTCAAGGTTACGGACAGCAGCGGATTTTGGGATGAGGTGGACGCAAAAGAGCATGAAATGTTCATCTGCCGGACAACCCCCTGGGGAATGATGATGGAGGCTGGGTATGCCACTGGCTATATGGATACCAGGAGCAACGGCTGGCCAATGGTAAATGATCCGGCATTCACGAAGCTGGTTGATGATCTTCTTGCCTGCGCAAGCACTGAGGAGACTGCCCAGCTTGCCGGATCGGTACAGGAGTATTATGCGAAGGAGCTTCCGGCCATTGCCCTGTACTGGAACGACTATGTGCAGCCCTATAACAAGAAGTATGATGGATACGTTGTAAATCCCATTCACGGCATACTATCCTACGAGACATTCTATGAACTGCACACTGCCTGAAGAGCATCGGGAGCCATGAAGCTTCAGGCCCCTTTATATATTTTTCTGGCACCTATTGATGCAGCAATAATTTGTGCAATTATTAATATGATAGCTATGATCATTAAGACTAAATACTAAATTAAATGAATTACGTATAACAAAAAGGCGATATCCATGAAACGAACATCAGAGCTACTGACCATAGGTCTGATTCTCCTCTGTCTAATCGGCACGGTTTGGGCGGCGAAGACGGAAGAGATCGACTCGGGCGATAGGATCGCAAAGCTTGTCATCGGCACCATCAACCAAATAAACGATGCAAATCCCTGGGACTACTATTTCGGTGTTTACAGCATGATTTTGAGCCACCAGGGATTGGTGAGGTTTAACAAAGATGGAGACCTGGTTACTGATCTTGCTACCTCCTGGGAGACAGAAGATCTGCAAACGTGGACATTCCATCTGAGAGATAATGCTACCTGGCATGACGGCCAGCCGGTGACTGCTCATGATTTTAAGTTTACCATAGAATACGACCTAGAGAAGGATCCTCTCAGCAAATCCTATATCGGAATGATCAAGTCTGTCGAGACACCGGATAATAAGACGGTCATCATCGAACTGGAGAAGCCGGACTACAATTTCCTCAACACCATTGCAGTGGTGAAAACTATTCCTGAACATATCTTCAAATCGGTTGATGATCCCAAGAAGTTCAATGAGAATGAAGCTGCTATCGGCTGTGGGCCGTACAAGTTTGTAGGCTTTGACCGAGATGCCGGAATTATCACCTACAAAGCAAATGAGAATTATTGGGGAGGAAGGCCAGCCATCGATACCATCGAATTGAGGATGTTCAAGAATCCGGATGCTCTGATGCTTGCCTTCCAGAAAGGAGAGATAGACCTGCCCTATTACTACTCCAAAGGAATCAGCTACTATTATGTGCCAAAACTTCTGGATAAAAAAGACATAGGCATCGAGGTCTACCCGGAGAGAGGTATCACCAATGTGCTCTGGTTCAATACCGCTAAAGCCCCCTTTGATAACAAGAATCTTCGCCAGGCATTGAGCTATAGCGTAAATTACGATGAGATGAGGAACATGTTCACTGCCGGGTATGGCACTGCTCCTTGTGCGGGGTGGGTTCCTAATAGCACTCTCTACTGCATCGATACCAAGAGCCTGACTCAGGATATCAATAAATCCAAGTCCATGCTGGACAGCCTGGGCTTCAAGGACGTCAACGGCGACGGCCTGCGAGAGATGTCGGACAAGAGTGAGTTCCAGCCCAAGTTATTGACCAGAAGCGACCTGCCGGACAGCGTGCGTGCTGCCGAAATGCTGAAAAAGTACTTTGCCGATGTCGGCATAAACATTGAGATCGATCTGGCCGACAAGAGCACTCATGGTGAGATCATGGATGAGAAAAAGACTCATGAGATATCAATGGCAGGAACAACTTTCTGGGGCATGACCATGGGCGAAGGCTACGGCTCTGGATACACCGATACCAGGAATTACGGCTGGTCCATGGTCAGCGATCCCAAATATCAATCTCTTGTCGATGATCTTGGCATGACTCAGGACAAGGATAAACGAAAGGATCTGGCGGCAGAGATGCAGAACTACTATGCAGAGGAGATGCCACAGTTTACAGTATACTCCATGAACATCATTCAGCCCTACAATGCTCGTTATGCTGGCTGGGAGTATAATCCACTGCACGGAATCCTGTCCTATGGCACACTTTTCAACCTGCACAAGGCCTGAGGAGCTTGCCTGTGCAGACTTTTTTTCAATAGCAAGGATCTGATTTGACCATGATAAGCGGCAAAAAGGCCTATTTTCTGGGAAAGCTAATCCGGTACGCATTCACCCTCTTTTTAATCCTCTCCTTGAACTTCGCCCTGCCCAGGATGATGCCCGGTGATCCCATAGTCAATCTGCTGGGCGAGGAGGCTTTGCATAACGATCCCAGGATGATAGAGCTTCTCCGAGCCGAACACGGCCTGGATAAACCACTGCACATTCAATACATTAGCTATCTGCGCTCTTTAGCCGGAATGGACCTGGGATACTCCATTCATAAAAACCTAAGCGTGGCAGAGCTGATGGTAAATAGTCTCATCTGGACGATGCTGCTGGTTTTTCCTTCTGTCCTCATCGGCTCTATTCTGGCCCTGCTCTTCGGCTCCCTGGCCGGCTTTAAAAGCAATAGCCCTACCGATTTATTTCTCACGACACTGGCTCTGCTCTTCTACACCTGTCCCCCTTTCCTCCTGGCTATGCTCCTATTGAGCATCTTCGCCTTTCATCTGGGGCTCTTTCCTCTGGGAAACCTGACATCGGGAGGAAGAGCGGGGCTAGATTATTTTCTGGACGTGGCCTGGCACCTCTTTCTGCCTGTGTCGGCCCTATCCTTGCTGGGGGCCAGCTACAAGTTCCTGGTAGTAAGAAATTCTGTGACGCAAATATTTGATGAGCAGTTTATAGTCGCTGCCAGAGCCAAGGGCCTGACGGAGCGATGCATCCTCCTGCGCCACGTTATCCGAAACGTTCTGCCGCCCTTTATCAGCATGGTGGCCATAAGCTTAGGCTTCATGGTCTCTGGCGCACTCATTGTAGAGATCGTTTTCTCTTTAAATGGCATGGGAACGCTCATCTACGATGCTGTGGTGGCGAGGGATTATCCGGTCATGCAGGGCAGCTTCCTGGTGCTGACGATGTTCGTGCTGGCCGCCAACTTCGCTGCGGATATGCTTTACGCAGTAGCCGACCCCAGAATTGGAGGACCGCGCTAAATGGAGAAAATCAGAGAACTGCTCACCCACTCTCGTCTGCGACTGGCTGGCCTATTCATTCTCTCTCTTTTCCTGGCTCTGGCCCTCTTCGCACCCTTCATCGCGCCACATGATCCTGAGGAGTCGAAGATGCCTTACCAGCCTCCCAGCCGAGACCACTACCTGGGAACAAATGATATCGGCCAGGATATCCTCTCTGAACTGATCTATGCCTCTCGCGTTTCACTGACCATCGGATTTCTGGCGGGCCTGATATCGGTACTTATCGGCGCGACCCTGGGAATGCTGGCCGGATACTACCGGGGAGGGGTGGAGGAGCTGGTCATGGCCACCAGCGATGTGGTCTTGCTCGTTCCGGGACTGCCCCTCATGATCATCCTCGCCGCCTATCTTTCCCCCAGCATGTGGAACATAGTCCTTGCAGTCGGGCTGCTCTGGTGGTGCTCCACGGCGCGGGTGGTTCACTCCCGCGTGCTGCAACTGCGGGAGATGCCCTTCGTTGAGGCGGCACGGGCACTGGGAGGCAAAGATCGCTACATAATGCTAAATCACATTCTGATCAATGCAAAAGAGGTAATCTATGCCAAGTTCGCCCTGTCTGTAGCTTCAGCCATGCTCACCGAAGCCAGCCTCAGCTTCCTGGGTCTGGGCGATCCTCTGAACATCAGTTGGGGGGAGATGATCCACTTCGCCTTTTCCAGAGGCGGTTTTGCCAATGACATGTGGTGGTGGTATCTGCCGCCGGGACTTATGATCTGCGCCAGCGTTCTGGGATTTGTGATGATCGCCATGGAGCCGGAGAGAGATCAAAAGGCGCTGGAGCTGTAGGCAGGCAAGAAGAGGAGAGCCCAGGCATCTTCGAAGGCGTCTCTGCATTTTGGCTTGGAGCCGATCACCGGCACCAAGCCATTAACGAGTTCTTTTATCGCAGAAGGCCAAGTCTTTTTGCATCTTTAAGAGTACGAAGAGCCTAGAGCACCAGGTGCTTGTTGTAGCTTAGCACTTCTGCCATAGTATTTGCTCCCGGCACTGATCCAGGGAAATTGGTGAATATGACGCGGGTGGCATTGATGCCCTTATCCTTTAACGACTCTTCAATGCCCTTTGCCAGCTCCCCGGACTGCATATTCTCAATGACGTAGCTAATGTTCTGGTATTTGGCAGGGTTGGCATTGATGTCGTCAACAATCTTGGCTGCCGTTTTGGTTCCATTCATGGCAAAGTCAGGAGCGAAGAAATTGACCACATTCATGCCCAGCCAGTTTTGCACGGGATCTTTTTGCCAGAGCATGACTATGACCTGGGTCTGGTTCAGCTGCTTCTTCTCCGACTCTGTAGGCTCGGCGGCATCAAAGCTCTTGGCATAATCATTGTAGCGCTGCTCGTAGTAGGTCTTGTTGGCCGGGTCTTTCTTCTCCAGCCACCCTTCTACCTCAGCGGCCAGCAGCTTGGAGTTGGCAGGCGTGTTCCACCCGCGAGAGGGGTTGGAAACGGTATTCCAAACAAACGCTTTGTAGTCGTTAGCCTTCATAAAATCATTAACTGCGGGCATGTTATATCTTTGATCGTTGCTGTCGTTGTACGCCATAAACATGTTAGCATCTTTGATGAAATCCATGTTGAGCTGGATGCGATTGGGAATGATGTCGGTCTGCAGGTGGGGGCAGAGAGTTGGGTCGGC
>JAQTYS010000099.1 GCA_028688175.1 Methanothrix sp.
CAGGCCATTCCCTACGAGTCTGACGCAGACAAGACCGATGAGGAGATTGTAGAGGGCCTGATGGAAATAACAGCCCTTTCGCTCACAGATTTACTGGCAGACGAGCCCGCCTATGAATGAAGACCTGAAAAAAGGCGACATAGTTTTAGCACCTCTTTCTTATTCAGATCTGGTCAATAATAAGCTCAGGCCGTCTCTAGTGCTGTATCACGATAAAGATGCAATGCAACTAACCGTTGCGTATATATCAAGCAAGGTTCCCGCCAGACCTGGAGTATTTGACATATTAATCCCCTATGGCACGCCTATGAGCACCAAAGCCGGCCTGGTCTACCCTTCCGTGGTTAAAGTCTATTGGACCGCGATGGTTAAGAGAATCCTGGTAAACAGGAAGCTAGGGGAAGCGGACGAAGATCTTAGAGATAAAGTAAACCGATTTTTGCCCCAGGCCCTTGCCATCTAATTATATATGGAGCTGCGGACCTGGCCAGTCGTCAAGCCCCATCTCTCCTACCTAAATTGCCTCTCTCCTCCTTAATGGCCGGCATTCTCTGAAGGAATGGTAATCGGTCAGGCTATAGGTCTTTCTTTGGGAGTGCTTAGGATGAATGAAACCGGATGCTCGTGGCTCTCATGAAATATGAATGAGAAGGAGGGAGGAGAAAGTCAATTGGATGTAGGAGGGAAGATGGCCATCGACTTTCGCCAACATACTATACGTCAATTGCCGAGATATAAGGCTTTCGCTAGAGCGGGCGGTCACGGCCATGATGGACAACAGCGACGGCCTGGCGCTCTCACTCTCGACCTGGCGCAGGAGTTTGTGATGAGCGCTGGCGGAGACTTTGAGCTGGTCTTCACCGTGCGGCCAGAGGGACTGGAGGCAAGGGGTTACGACCATAGAATAGGAGGTGAAATGAATTCAAGAAGATCGAAAATGATTTCATCATGAACAGCATATATTGCAAGGGGTGAAAGCATTTCGACAGTAGGTATCGAAGGAGATTTCCTTTCAGGCTTCAACATAGCTGGGGCAAATGAATATCTTTTAGCTCTTAAGATGCTCATCGTCCTGTTTGTTATCATGATTGCGGTATGGAAGATGCAGCTCCTAAGCACGGCTAGATATTGAAGTCAGATGATTTCGCCGCCCAGTAGTTGCTCGCGACACCATTCGACTCTTCGACCGCAAAACCAGAACCGTCCGAGCTGGCCTCACCAAATTCCGGGCAGCAAGCGGTACCGTATTCTGCGGCGATACTCGGCATAGCCTGGCAAATCTCTCGCCAGGACATTCTCCTCGTTTAAAATGCGGGCAATGATGAGTGGGATGTACAGAGAAAAGAATGGAACTCCTGCCCATGACCCAAGAGCAATTGGCATGGCCAGCATCATCATCAGATAGCCAAGATACATCGGATGGCAGATAATCGCGTAGGGCCCGCTGGAGATCACTCTCTGATTCTTTTCTACAACAATTGTCCGCGAAGCATAACTGTTCTCCCTAAAGGCCAGAAATATAATGCTGTAGCCAATAAGAGAGAGCGCATCTGCCGAAATTGACGCCGCAGCAGGGACTGCCGACCAGGAATAATGCTTGTCCAGGCCAATAACAATGATCCCTACAATAAGAATCGCAGCTCCAACAGTGATAATCGTTGCTTGTTCTCGTTCTTTCTCCTTGTATCTCGTCCTCCTTTCCAGGAATTCAGGATCTCGATTCAGAAAATAGAGAACCACGAGTGACATTGGTGCAAAAAGAACTGCCCAATATAACCACCCCTGCCAGTAGTCCTGCCCCAAGAAATAGAGGAGCGCAGCTGATATGGCCGCAAACCCGCCAAAGCGTATTACCATAGCTCTTTTTAGTGCATCCATCTTTTTCTTGTTCATAAGAATGTTACCGAAATATCACCTAAGGATATTAATATGCTGATGATAGATGTGCTCATTGCCGCCCGCCTGAGGCCTGATCGCGTGGAGACGATACGTGGAGACGATAATAAGTGAGTGACGATATAATTGTGCTCAAAGATCTCAGCAAGATCTATGGAAACGGCGTGGAGGTAAGGGCCTTAGACGGCGTCAGCGTCAAAATCAAGGCGGGCGAGTTCGTAGCCATTGTGGGACCAAGCGGCAGCGGAAAGAGCACACTGCTCAATATGATCGGCCTCTTGGACACGCCGAGCATTGGCCAGATATTTCTCAAAGGAATTGATGTCAGCAAGGCAAGCCCGGAAGAGAGAGCAAGGCTGCGCAGCCAGGAACTGGGTTTCGTCTTTCAGTACCATCACCTCATCCCGGAGTTCTCGGCTCTAGAGAACGTCATGATGCCCATGCTCATCGCCAAGAAGGACAAGGCTGCCGCAAAAGAGAGAGCCCTGGAACTCCTCTCTGCTGTGGGCCTGGCTGAGCGGCGGGACAACCGGCCCAATCAGCTTTCGGGTGGCCAAAACCAGCGTGTCGCCGTAGCCCGGGCTCTGGCTAATGGGCCGTCCATCGTGATCGGCGATGAGCTAACCGGCAACCTGGACACAAAGAGCTCCGACCTCATCTATAACCTGCTGCGAGAACTGAACCGAAAGATCAATCAGACCTTTATCCTGGTGACGCACGACATGACACTCGCCGAGAAGACGGACCGCATCCTGCGCATTGTGGACGGCAAGATCGTCTGCGAGATGAGACGCAAAGACGGTTCCTTTGTTGCCACCGAAAGCTGTAACCTGCAAGAGGACAATGGCAATATAATGAGAGCATAGAATTGATAAACTACCAGGCTATGCCATCAAGGTGAGGAATTATATGAGTAAGCGATCTATTCAATTTGCAGGCGTCCTGTTCGTGTTAGCTGCTATACTTGCAGTCTCCGCTCAGGAGAGCACGACGGCCTTGAATAATGCCAGCCTGAACAACACAACATTGCTGAATAACACCACATTTAATGCCACTACAAGCGAACCTATAATTGCGGCGGCAAATGAAAGCGTGACCGAAGCTCCCGTATTGTCGACCGAGATGGTTAATGAGACCGCTTCTACTGAAATTATGCCCGCTTTGGCATCTGAGGCCATTCCTGCCCAGAATGAGACGCCAGTGGCCCCAATCGAGGTAGTTGCCCCTCAGAACGAGACGGCACCAGCTACGAAGGCCACTGCTTCTGAGAATGCCACTGCCGCAGTAGAGACGCTTCCCGTCATCCCGGCCTTGCAATCCAGTGGGATGCAGATCGGATCTCCCCAAAGGACCACCTATGCCATTGGCGGCACCGGCAGAACTCCCAATCTGTTCTCAATCAACGGCAACTCCCTGGCTCAAGGAGCTTACGAGATCGGCCTGCCCGCCGAGACAATAATGGACCTGAGTGCTCTGCCGTTTTTCGTCAATAAGATTTGAAATCTCGGCATTCGGAATTGTTGGCAGATTCCTGGGGCAGGTCCCAGGATATTTTTTGGTGATGGTTAATTTGATATCCTCCCAGGCAATTCTCCCCGCCTGAGGACGACCATGAATAAGCAGTTTATATATCTTGCAGGCATCCTGGTTCTGGCAATGACGGCTACATTTGCCGCGACTGCTCAGGAGATCAATGCCACCGCGAACAATACCACATTGAATAGCACTATTCTGAATAACACCACAATTGCAATTGCTCCTGCCGATGCAGCATTGAATCTTGGTGCAGAAATTCAGGGCGCTCAGAATCTAAGCACTGTGAATGGGCAATCGAATGTAGTCGCTGATATCAGCGAGATGGCTGGAGTCGCACCATTGGTTACGGCAGGCGCGTCATCCGCTCAATCCCCCAGTAAAATCCAAAGTTCATTTAAGATTGGGACGGGAGTTGGCGGCCTGGATCCATTTAACCCCGATCATGCGAAGCTTGAGAGCCTGAAGCTGGGCATTCCCATTAAAGAGATGCGAGATACAGGAAAGATGTTCTTCGTCTGTGATATCGTGTAATATTATTTTTTAAAATTTATTGGAAACAAGGTAGGGGGAAAAATCCCCCATTCATCTAAATGGGAAAATCTTCCTCGCTCACAGGAACTATAACCTCTTCTGGGTCTCGAAGGTGAGAGGTTCCTGCATGCGGCTGCTCGTGGCTATTGGTCGCGAATCTTCCTGTGCTGTTGCTCCAGCTCTGGCCCTGCTTGAAGTAGAGCTCATAGCTACCGGCATCGATTCCCGTCAAATTGAAGAAGTCGCCTCCGCGAATGTATACGCCGGCAACAATCTCCTTTTGCATGGTGCTGAGAGCATGAATGCTGGAATACAATGCAAAAATATTTGAAAATTGGTTTAAGTTAACAAGAGCAGGGGGCCTTCTGCCCGAAGTCCCCCAGCCGGGATAGGATTGAGCCCATCCCTACTCTACGGAAACGGGCCTCACCCCCTAAATCCTCTGCTTTCCTGGCGCTCCGCCGCTCCAGGACTAAAAGGACCAGGCAGCCCAAAATACATAGCAGCCCGGCCAGCATGAATGTGGCGGAAAAGCCCACTTGGCTCGCCACTGCTGCGCCGGCTGCGCCCGTGGCCGCTGTCCCCATGCCTGTGGATGTATGGTAGATGGACCACTGGAAGCTTTCTCTGCCTCTATCCAGATTTACGGACCAAATGCCAAGCCAGGTAGGGTAGGCCAGTCCGCTGCCCAGTCCATAAATCACCTCTGCCAGATATATATGATATATGCTGTTTGCTGTGAGATAGATTATCGGAACGATGGCCATGAGCAGCGTTCCCAAGATCAGCCACTTCTCTTTTCCGGCATGGCTGTCCACATAATGACCAAAGGGCAGCTGTACCAGGGACTTGGTGAGCATGAAGAGAGCACTCGCCATGCCAGCAGTGATCATCGTTCCTCCTATCACGCTTCCATCGTTAATATAAATGGCAAGTATGGGCTGGATCAGCCCAAATCCCGTCAGAACGAATATGTCCGAGAGCAGGAGCAGTTTCATTGTGCGATTCATCATAGCGAGTCACCTCCAAATTAGGTCATGCATTACTAACAATTTGTGTTACGAAGTATTCCCTTATTCTTGAGATAATATCTAATATGATAATATCCAGAGTATTCAAAAGGAATTATCGAAAGCCAAAGCTAGAAAAGGTCTGTTACAAACAGGATTTCAATGTGATGCAGTAGGCAGTGATGCTTGGCTTCATCAATTATTTAGTGGGTTGAGATTCTATATAAAACTATCTTAGGATGCATTCAGTCCTTCTGCTGGCCGCCTGCCTGCGCATAACTCAATTTGCCGGCCTCTATGATTCTGTCAGCCAGACGGGAGAGGGGCAAGCTTTGCAGATACACCTTTCCTGGGCCCTCCAGCCGGGCCAGAAAGACGCCTTCTCCACCTAGCAGGGCGTTCTTGAAGCCGCCCACGAACTTGATATCATAGTCCACGCCCGGTTCCAGCGCACACAGGCAGCCGGTGTCTACCATGAGAACCTCTCCTGATTTCAAATCCCTTTCGAGCAAGGTCCCTCCAGCATGAATGAAAGCAAGACCGTCACCCTGCAACCGCTGCAATATAAATCCCTCTCCCCCAAATAGCCCGGCGCCCAGCTTCTTGGTGAAAGCTACCTCAATCTCAATGCCCCGCGCGGCGCAGAGGAAAGAGTCCTTCTGGCATAGAATGCTGCCTCCAAAAGTGCCCAGGTCCATAGCTAAGATCCTTCCTGGAAAAGGCGCAGCAAAGGCCACCTTCTTCCGATCTCGGGAATTGTTCAGGAAGGTGGTTATAAAGAAGCTTTCTCCAGTGAGCATCCTCTTGAAGCCCTTAAAGAGCCCGCCCCCAGAAGAGGTCTGCATCTCTATCCCGCCATCCATGTAGAGCATGGCTCCCGCCTCTGCCCTCACACCTTCATTTGCATCCAGCTCGATCTCTACGATCTGCATATCGTTTCCATATAGATTGTAATCGATCACGTCTGCCAAAACGTCATTCCCCATCGTACTTCTGTCATAATTTCTATAAAATATCTTTGGACAAGCGAGAGCTGATAAGGCATAAATATGAATCTTCGCAATAGTGAAAAAGTGTGTACAAACAGATAGAACAGGCCCTGGAAAAGATAGATACTCTCGGCAAGGCAAAACAAGAGAAGATTAGAGCCATCTTAGAAAGATACGCGAGGAACGAGATCGGCCTTGATGAGGCTTACTACGACCTCTTGGAAGATGAGCTGATCCCCATGCCCCAGAGATGCGCAATGTCCGCCAAGATTCCTGTCACAGGAGAGGACGAGAGAAGGCTCAAAGAAAAGATAAAAAGCATCAATAAAGAGATATAGTCAGCACGTACAACTATTTTGCATGAGCATTGCTGACCGCATCAGTTCGATCGAGCTGAGAGATCTGCTTTTATCGCTGGCAGCGCTGGTTGTTGCCTTTTCTGTGCTTATGAACGGGCCGAGAATTCCAAATTTGCAGACGATCCTCATTATCACAGTGGGTGTAGGTACCGGTTTTTTGCTGCACGAGATGGCACATAAGTTCGTAGCACTTCACTTTGGCTACTTTGCAGAATATAGAGCTAACCAGATGGGGCTGCTGTTCGCGGTAGCAGCGTCCTTTGCCGGATTCATCTTTGCCGCGCCGGGTGCGGTTATGATAAGCAAGCCCACTGCAACAGCGGAATTTTACATGCAGGATTCCTTTGGCCAGGAGGATCTGAGGAGAGAGATAAAAAAGGAGACTCTTTGGATATCCCTGGCAGGGCCCATGACCAATATCATCTTAACTGCATTCTTCTTTCTCGCGCTATTGTCGGCGCCATCGAGCGGCACAGTAGCATTGGCCGCCAACTTCGCGTTATTCATCAACCTCACATTAGCAGCCTTCAACTTGCTTCCCTTCGGGCCCCTGGACGGCAAAAAGATCTTTGACAGCAACCGCAAGGTGTGGTTGTTGGTGGGCTTGCCAACAATTATGCTGGCGCTGCCAGTCTATTTTGGAATGATATGAAGCGGTTAATTGCTCATGTATCGGGAGATATAAAGGGAGTGGGATACAGCGGTATAGTTGTATCTCTGGCCAGAACCCTTGACCTCAAAGGATATATTGAGATTCTTCCCGACGGCAGGGTATTCATTATTGCTGAGGGACCCAAGGAAGATTTAGCGAGATTCGTCAAGGCGATTCGCATGGACTGGGTTAAAGAGATTCTGATCGACTATCGAGAGCCAACCGGCGAATTTAAAAATTTTTATAAGATCGATCCTTCGCAAGAGGAGAGGGATACAGCCGGACAAGAATGCTTCTGAGACGGCGATATTTAATCTTCTGCAATCTCCCCAAAAAATGGATAGGTTAGAACAGGAAATCTGTGCTCCAAATCATGAGCTGAAAAAGGCGGGACCTGATCTGGAGAGGCTGGAGGAATCTGCGAAGCTATGCGAAGAGGAAACACTGGTTCCAAAAAGATGCAAACCGCTATCGGATGTAGAAAGAAAGCTATCCTTAAATAAATAGAGATGCAAGTGCAAGACAATGCTCCAACTCACGGCAATAGTATCGGGAAGGGTTCAGCATGTGGGCTACCGGTCCAGAGTGGTAACCATGGCCAGGACCCTGGATCTTAAGGGATATGTGAAGAACCTGGCCAACGAACGAGTATTAGTGGTCGCGGAGGGCGAGAGGTCGGATCTGGAGAGGTTCTGCCGGGCCATTCGGATGGATGATCCACTCATCAAGGTGGAGGACATGCAGGTGCAACTCTCTGAGGCTAAAGGAGCCTGGGATGAGTTCTACAAGATCTCGGGGGATAAAGAGACGGACTCCCGGCTGGATACGGCCACAGTATTCCTCAAAGAGCTGATTGTCGTAGTAAAGGGCGGCTTTGCAGAGACCAACTCGCGCCTGGGCAGCATGGACAGCAAACTCGATAAAATGGATGGAAAGCTGGATCGAATTGCCAGGGCGCAGGAGAATATAGCAGATAAAATTGACAGTGCCAGAAAAGAGATCGTCTCAGAAGTCAAGGGACTGCGTCTGGATCTAAAGGAATGCGCGCTAGTAAGGCATCCATTAAGAAAATCGATTAACATGAAAGTAATAAAAATAAATCATTGATCGAATAGGGATGTGTTAGAAAGATGTCTAAAGATGAAACCATGCAAGAGATAGCTGAGACGCTTGCCTCCATCAACGATAGCCTGGAAGGAATCAATGCAGAGCTTGAGGAAATCTGCATGTCGAGCAAGATGCTCATTTTCTTCAAGATGATTGAACTTCGGCCGGAGATGAAGGAGAAGCTTGGGCCTTTGATCGATGACCTGGCCGAATCAATGGATCTAGGTATGAATGAAGAACCGGAAAAGGAATAAACTTTGATTGAGGAACCGATTACCTTCTTTGAAAATCTTTTTTATCCGGTAATTGGTCAAAAAAATAATGGTGAATAATAGTTGTTAATTATTAAGATCCACAACCTCCGCCGCATCCTCCTCCGCCTGAAGTAGAGGTTGTGGTTCCCCTTGACCCGGAGATGGGATACATGATGTTCGTGTATCCGGCCAGATTCCTATTGACCCGATCTCTGGAATAACCGGATAGGTCCAGAACTTCTTTGCCATTAGAAGCAACTTCTTGGGATGGATCAGTTGGATTTATCTGGCCGCTTCCCAAACCAGCAGGTGACTGCAGGGCATTTTGGCCGGTGGCATTGGAGTCTTCTGTTGAATTCGCATTTATCGAAGCGTTATCTAGCGAGGTGTTGCTCATTGAGGAATTGTTCATTGCCGCCTGAGCAGGAGAGCTGCTGGAAGATGGCACATCTTTTCCGCTCGAAACAGAGGAGGCTACGAGATTTAGGTCTCCCATGTACACCATTGCTCCGCCCGGCGACCATTGGGCAGAGGCATTTATGGCCAGAGCGAAGAAAACGACGAGCAAAACCGCAGCCGCATTTTTTGCATTTAGCATAAGTATCGAATCCTCCACGTGGAAATCTAGTATAATTCAAAAGGATATTCTACGAAAATAAGAATTATGTGCCCAATTCGGGCACACAACTTCGGCAATTTTTGTCAGCAAATCTACTTGGGTGGCCAGAATTCCTTCATCCAGCCGATGATACGTCCGGAATCTTCTGGGCCGACCATGATCTTGGCCTTGCCTGCGAAGAGATCCTCCAGTTCGCCTGAGAACTTGGCAGCCATTCCGGGCAGAACCATTGCCGGGAACTTCTGACCTGCCCAGTTAAAGGCAGCCTCGTTGAAGGAATCCAGGATCTTGGTCGGGCTCAACTGACCGCCGGCCACAGACGCCT
>JAQTYS010000100.1 GCA_028688175.1 Methanothrix sp.
GATTATGCCAAAAGCAGGTTTGGGTGCGACTCAGTAGGCAAGAAGTTTTTTGATCTCTATGTGAGTGTGATAGACTCGTCCGAACTTCTCTCTTTGGCACTCATCTCTATTGCTTTCTTTGCTTCAATCTCTCCCTTATTGCTGAATTGAGCCCGAGTAATTCCAGCAATTTCAAATCCACTTTATTGAGCACTATTTTGAATAGAATAATTGCATAAACAATCAAAACTCCTCCGCCCAATACATACGTATTAACATCATTGATACTGCCAATATAGAACACCCCTATTCCCAGCAAGGTGGTGATAACTGCCATAAGCAACCATTTGAGATCCAGCTTTAGTGATAGTGTTCTGACTGTCATTATACCGAACAGAGCGGCCATTATTATCAATGATATGGCCGTCGCCATAGATGCTCCAATGATTCCAAATTTATAAATCAACACGACATTCAATATTATATTTGCCGTAGCACTTATTCCTGCCGCTTTTAGGCTAAGGTCGGGGCGATTGGCCCCGGCTAAAGAGCCACCTATCGATGTGCATGTAACTCCGAATAGAACCGTGCCCACTAATAAAATCTGCAAAGGCAGAGTCGATTGCGAAAAGCCCGGCCCATATATCATTATGACTATATTTTCCGCAAAGAGACCGATGATCAGGCCGGCAGGCATAAGGGCAAGTGCAGAATATTTCATGCTCTTATCGAGCATCTTTTGTAGTCCTAAGATATCCTTTTTTGCCCAATAATCTGATGTAGCGGGGTAGGATATTGTTTGGATCGCCTGTGGCATAACCCAAAAGAACTTGCTTAGACCCGTAGCTGCGGAATAGTAACCAACGTCTGCTGCCGTCAGAAAGTATCCCACAAAGACTGTGTCGGCTTGAAGGTTAATCATATTTATTAAATTAGCACCAAACATTTGCGTTCCAAAGCCCACTAGTTTTTTTGTTGTTTTTATATATTCGTCAATTATAAAATTAAATAGGCCTTTGCAACAGTAGATTAAGTATGCAGACGCGCCGATGGAGGATAACACGATGCTGATCATGGCGCCGGCAACTCCAAAGCCGCTGTAAATTAAAATTGCTGTAAATATCGCCATTAGAGCTTGCTGAAGTATCAATGATATGGCGTATTTATTCATATTTCTAAGTCCATTCAACGTGCCGTATAATATGGAATTGACCAGCACGAAAGGAAAAACTGGTGCGAGTATTTCCAGTAAGCCCTTAATCGGGGGCATTCTAAAAATGTCCGCAAGGATTTGAGATGATAAATAGAGTGCTATGCTAAAAAAAATTCCTATAAAAAGCGAGGTAATAATCGCTGAAGATACAACTCTATTTAAATTTTTTTTATCTTCTTTATATTCAGCTACATATTTTATCACCGCGACAGGAATTCCGAGAGCTCCTACCATCGTAGCAACCCCGTAAAATGTATAAGTCAGTCTATATAATCCCAAATCTGCAGCGCCGAGGTACCTACCTAATATTATAGAAATTGCGAAGATCAGAAGCATATTAATTATTGATGCGATAAATGTAAGGCTAACATCTAACGCAAACTTCTTTGCTTCCTGCATACGGCCTTCTTGGAATCGGCGGTATAAAAGACTCACTATTTGCGGGACTCAGATCTCTAAAGATGCAAGTTATAGAGACTTCATTGCTTCATGAACCGTTTTTGCCCTCTCTTTCCAGGTATGATGCAGCCTGATTTTAATTAGTTCCTCTGAAAGCTTTTCTCGGATTTCTGGATTTAATATCAGCATTTCGGCCTTTTTTTCTAAATCTCGTGCATCATAGTTCACATATATTATGCCGCCGTCCTTTCCGATTTCCAGAAGGGATTCGCATTTAGTGCACAGGATGGGCTTAGCAGTTCCTATGTACTCAAAGAGCTTTGTAGGTGAGCTCAAATTCATATAATTCTCTCTTGGGTTATAAGGCATAACGAAAAGGTCGACTTTATCCAGAGTCTCTGGCAGGTCTTTCCTGGGAATCTGTTTTCTGACGATGAAATCACTATTTTCGATGGTGTATTTAAGCTCCGAGGATATGCCTTCTCCATAAGAGCCAAGGAGGTGCAGTTCAATATATGGATATTTTTTATGCAATTCTTCGCAGGCTTTAACAAGTATTTCTATGCCTCTATTCTTTGTCAGACCACCCAGGTAGCAGACGTTGAATCTGTTCTGCTTGCTTTCATATGCATTCGGATATATTTCCAAGAACATCTCTTCATAGGCGTTGGGAACAAAGACGACTTTTTTGTTGTTATCGATATCATATTTATCTCTGATATAGTTCCACATGGGCTCATTCAATGCTAAAATTAAGGTTGCTTTATTGAAGTAATTGCTTTCTTGATCACTGCTCAATGTGGATTTTCCAGATCCAATTACCTGTATTTGTTCAATCGTATCATGAATATCCAAAATTATCTCTAATTTGAGCCAATCGCAAAGATGGAAAAGTGCACGGTTTTGTATTGTGGTCAACGAGTGGGGATAGGCAAAATAAACCGCGGGCTTGCCTGTCATCAGCGTTGTTGCAGTCTTTATTGCCACCAATGTCTTTATTATATTATTGTATAGTGCTGACCCCAAATTTTTTCTGGGAATTTGCCTGAAACGGATGGAATTTACCATAACATCTGGGTAATTCTTAAGTCCATTAAGTAAATAATATATTCGTGTGTATGTGGCAGATATATTTGCATCCAGGTTATTCAGTATCTCCCCGTTCAATACCGCAAAGATCTTTATCATCTGGAAGCCTCTCGATTTGTCAGCGTCTGAGATAAAGTATATATAAAACTATGCAGTGAGGCATTTGGATCATTATTCAATTAATTGATGTGATGCCAATGGACTCTATATTGCATATCGGCTCTATCGCGGGAGTGCCCCAGGAGCTTTCCGCTGCCCAAAGACGGCTGGGCCAGAGAAGCGACGTCCTGTCGTTTGAGTTCTATGATTTTGGATACAGGACTGATTTCCATTATCCGATAAAGCTGGATTACTCATCATGCAGCTCAATTTACTTTGCGAACCCCATAAATTTGCTGCGAAAAATGCCTCTCCTCCTCCCCATAGCCAGAGATTATGACCTGCTTCATTTTCACTACTCATCAGGGCTGCCGTTTGGTCTCGATTTTCCTTTGTGGAGGATGCTTAAAAAAAAGGTCGTAATGCATCATCATGGCACAGATATCAGGCATAAAGGTGAGCATTGGCTTTATGCCCGTTTTTCCCAGCGAATCTTCGTCTCTACGCCAGATCTCCTGGAGTGGTCCAGGGATGCAATATGGGTGCCAAATGCATTGGATATTAAAATGTACCCTTTTGTAGGAGTAAAAAGCCAGCCGACAAATGAGAAGGATTCGATCAAGATATTGCATGCACCCAGCAGAAGACGCCTGAAGGGGACGGAGCATGTATTAAGTGCCATTAAAAAATTAAAAAATGAAGGTTATAACATAGAGCTGATTTTAGTCGAGAGAACACCCCACAAAGAGGCATTGGAGTATTATAAACGTGCTGATATAGTTGTTGATCAATTACTGATCGGGTGGTATGGCATGCTGGCACAGGAGTGCATGGCCCTTGGCAAGCCTGTCTGCGTTTATTTGAGGGAAGACCTGCAAGGATATATGCCTACTCAACCCATGTTAAATACCACTGCGGACAACCTACTAAAAAATTTGCGAATGCTCATCGAAGATCCGCACCTTCGCGAGGAACTGGGGAAACTAGGCCGGCGTTATGTGCAAGAAGTTCATAGCTCAGACAGAATAGCGCGCAAATTGATGGACCTCTATCCGTGATTCTTTGATGCCTCATTTAAGACGTTTTCGTAGCTCCGGGCAATCTCTCTCCAGTCATATTTCTCGGCCAGGGACCTGTATCTCAACTCGTCGCTACCAACTGACAGGATCTTCTCGACTTGCATGATGAAGCTCTCCACATCATCGTAGTAGTAAATCTCATCTCCCAATAGCTTCTCCAGAGAGATCATACGGCTGGAGAGCACCGGTCTGCCGCAGGCCAGATAATTGAAGACCTTTCCTCCGGCGGCGTACTCATTCTTCTTCATCATCTTCAGGGGATTAAGGCCAATGTCCATGGCGGAAATATAACGGGAGAGCAATCCGTACTCCACAGCTCCTGTGAAGATAATTCTATCCGAAACACCCAGGTCCTTGGCCATCTTCTTAATCTCATCCCCATAATCGGTAAAAAGCCCAGGCCCCACAACCAGCAAAGTGGCATCCAGGTGAGGCATCGCCGACACCACGCTCTCCAGATCCACCCAATGCTCGAGCGATCCCACATAGCCCAGGACCACGCCCTTCAAGCCCAGAGATTTCTTGGCCTCCTGCATGGAAAGCGGCCGGAGAAGCTTTGTATCCACCCCATTGGGAATCACTGTTATATCTTTTATACCCAGGTCCTGCAGAAAAGCAGAGAGCTCTTTGGTAACTGTAATTACCGAGTGTGCCGTGCGCAGGTTGTATCTGGTGATGAGGCTTACCACCTGCTTGACGATATCTCCCAGGGCCGATCCGGGATAGTAAATCGATGCCGATTCCTCAAGATGATCCAGGTAGTCGAATACCACGGTCGAGTGCGCGAAGTTGGCAGCAAAGGATGGCAAGATATTGGTGGATAGGATTACATCTATGTCCAGCTTCTTCACAATATGTCTGATCTTCCATAAGTGATATGGGAAGTTTAGGAGGTAATAAAGTGATGGATCCTCAACATTAATCCAGCTTGCCGCTACCAACTGGCATTTCGTTTCCCTTGCCGCTAGCTGTGAAAACCTCAACAGGCCGAAATGCAGCACATATACATCGTGCTCCTCTGCCAGATTGTCGAATATGAAATTGAGCCGATTGGGAACAGGATGCCTGATCCAATCGGTAGTGGGTATTACCAGTATTTTCATTTATCATGCACCTCTTGATCTTCATGTATAAAAGATTGGGCCTTTGATTTTATATGAATAGGTGACCGAAAAGATCTAAAGGCAGGCTGAGCAACAGGTAGATGTTATAGATATCCGGAATGTGATAGATTTGAAGGGAGTCATATTGGCGGCGGGAGAAGGCCGCAGATGCAGGCCGCTTACCCAGACCAGATCCAAGGTTATGCTTCCCGTGGGAAACCGCCCTTTTATGGAGCATGTCATTTCGGCTCTGGCTGCAAACGACATTCGAGATCTTTACATAGTAGTGGGCTATCAGAAAGAAAGGGTCATGGACTATTTTGAGGATGGTCTTAATTTTGGCGTAACGATCACTTACATCGAGCAAAATGAGCTTTTGGGGACGGCTCATGCCCTGCGCAAAGCTGAACGCTATGTGAATGAGGAATTTCTCGTGGTTAACGGAGACAATCTCATAGATGCTCGGGCGGTCAAGGAACTGATTGCAGCCAAGGGAGAAAATGTGATATTGGCAGCTCTTCGTCGGCATTCCGGAGACTATGGTGTCCTCATGGTGGAACAGGAGAGGGTAACAGCAATAATTGAGAAGCCAGGGAGGCCATGTTCTGGAATTCTCAATACGGGGGCCTACAAATTCAGCCCGGCCATCTTTGAGGATCTTCGCCATACTCCCATATCGGAGAGAGGATCTTACGAGCTGACTCAGACTCTATCTCAGATGATTGCAGACGGAAGAGCGGTTGCACCCCAAATCACCAAAGGCATATGGTCTGATGCCGTATTTGCCTGGGATCTTCTCAATGCCAACAACCTTGCTCTGGGTATGAAAGATACAATTATCTCAGGGGAGGTGGAAGAGGGCGCAATAATCAAAGGCCCGGTGGGGATAGGCAGGGGCAGTATTATCCGCTCCGGATCTTATCTGGTGGGCCCAGTCTGTATCGGCGAGGACTGCGATATTGGTCCGTGTACCACAATTTTGCCGTCCACTTCCATAGGTGACAGTACAAGGATTGGTTCGCATTCTGAGGTGAGAAACAGCATAATCATGAATGATGCCCGGATCGGCACAGCGGCTATTATTTCCGATTCGGTGATAGGAGCAAGTTGCACACTGGGTGATCAACTGGCTATCGAGACAGGTCCATCGGTAGTAGATTTGGAAGATAACTTTGAGAGGGTGCAGTTCGGAGCGATATTTGCCGATGATGTGACCATCGGAGGCAGAGTTCTGGTTAGCCCGGGAACGGTTGTGGGTACAGGTGCGCGCATAGGCTCGGGAGCATTAATTCGCGGTTGGATTGAGCGGGAGAGCAGGGTGATTAGCTGATGTGCGGAATTGTAGCTTATATTGGCGATCAGTCGGCAGGGCCGATCCTTTTTGATACTTTGAAACGGTTGGAGTACAGAGGTTATGATTCGGCAGGAGTGGCCCTCAAGTCTGAGGGAGCGATTGTAGTCCTAAAGTCAGCTGGACGAATTGCCGACCTGGAAAGGGTCTACCAATCGCGGGGCTGTCCGGGAGAGGACATAGGCATCGGCCATACACGCTGGGCAACACATGGGCGGCCAAGCGATCGCAATGCGCATCCGCATACCTCCGGGGAGATCGCCATTGTGCACAACGGCATTATTGAAAACTACCTGGACCTAAGAGAGCTGCTAACTGAAAAGGGCTATGTATTTACTTCCGAGACGGATAGCGAGGTTCTGGCGCACCTCATTAACTTTTATTTTCAGGGAGATCTTTACGAAGCTGTTTGCAAGGCTCTGGTGCATGTAGAAGGCTCCTATGCCGTGGCAGTGCTCGCAGCCAGTTCACCCTATCTGGTCTGCGCCAGAAAGGACAGTCCTCTGGTTCTGGGCAAAGGCAAAGCTGCAATCTATGTGGCATCTGATGTTCCTGCTCTCCTTCCCTATACCAAAGATGTCATCCGTATGAGAGACGGTGAGATCGCCCGGATCTTTGCGGACCGGGTTGAGATAATGGATAGAGAAGGTCTGCCCCGCAAGGTGCTTATCGAGTGTATTAACTGGGATGCCGATGCTGCTGAGAAGGGCGGCTATACGCATTTCATGCTTAAAGAGATTCATGAGCAGCCGCGAGCCATTCGTGAGACCATCGCCGGACGCATCTCAGAGATCGAAGGGGATGTGCGGCTCAAATTGGGCATAAGCGATGAGGAGATAAGAGGCCTGGAAAGAGTGACCATCATCGCTTGCGGTACATCCTACCACGCCGGAATGCTGGCCAAGAACCTGTTTGCCCGTGTGGCCGGGCTGCCGGTTGATGTGGAGGTGGCATCCGAGTTTTTAAATCTTCAGGTGCGGCCCAAGACTCTGCTCCTGGCCATCACTCAGTCCGGAGAGACGGCAGATACTCTGCTCGCCCTGAAGAAGGCCAAGACCTGCAGTGTACGCAGCATTGCCATAACCAATGTCCTGGGCTCAACAGTGGCTGAGCTGGTGGACGGCACCATCTATACTCGCTGTGGCCCGGAGATAGGTGTGGCCGCAACCAAGACCTTCACCTCTCAGCTGGTGGCCATCATTCTCCTGGCCGTACGTCTGGGCAGAGCCCGTGGCCATCTTACCCCAGACCAGGCCAGAAAGATGCTGATCGAGCTGACCAAACTGCCAGGCCTGGTGCAGAGGGTCCTCGAGAAGAGGGAGGAGATCAGAGAGATCGCCGAGCAATATGTCGGAGCAAGCTGTTATTTCTTCATAGGAAGGGACTATCTCTATCCCATTTCCCTGGAAGGCGCGCTGAAGATGAAAGAGATCGCCTACATACCGTCCGAGGGTTACGCTGGAGGCGAGCTCAAGCATGGGCCGCTGGCATTAATTACGGAAAAGACGCCCGTAGTGGCTCTGGCTACCTGCGGCAAAAAGATCCAATCTAATATAAAAGAGGTCAGTGCACGCGGTGCTGAGGTTATTGCTTTCGCCACGGAAGGCGATCCGGATATTTCCAAGGTGGCAAGCCACGTAATCGAGCTGCCCTCGACGCAGCCCATCTACTCTGCAGTGCTCTGTACCGTGGCCGTGCAGCTTCTCTCTTACTATACGGCAAACAAGCTGGGTCTTCCCATCGACAAGCCCCGCAACCTCGCCAAGTGTGTGACTGTGGAGTGATGTCTCTTTTTTCTAAAGGCTCTCGTAAACCTCTTGGATCGTCCGGTCGTTTCTGTCCCAGAACCTGTAATCATCTGACGCAAGTTTTTCTGGCTCTCGCGCCAGGTTCTCTCGCACCGCGTCCTCCAGCTTTTCTGCCTTCACAACCACCAGGTTCTTGCGCTTCTCCTCCTCTGTCACCCCGGAGGCCACCACCGTCTTTCCCAGCAGCAGGTACTCATTTAGCTTCCAGACGCTTCTGTCTGTGGCATAGGGCGTGAGAAGGCTCTCGCTGTGAGGAATAAGACAGATCCTGGCCTGACTGATCAGTCCAGCCACCTTATCATGAGGCTGCCAGCCGAAGAATCGAGCATTTTTGGGAAGCTTTCTCAGATACCAGCGCGAAAAAGGCCCATCGCCAATGATCCAGAAGGTCTGCTCTGGGATATTTCGAATAAGGCGGAGCAGATTGCCTATGCCCTCCTGGCGGCTGATTCTCCCCATGAAGACGATAGGCCTCTCACCGGCAGACTCAAAAGAGGCAGAGATTTTGCTCTTTTGCAGGAAGCTTCTGGCCGGATAATTGTTCACAATGAAGAGGGGCTTTTTCATTTCGTGAACGTAGGACCTGACCTTATCTGCTAGAGGACGGTTTACAGCTGTGATCACATCTGCTTCTCTTGCCAGCTCTCGCTCAAAATATTCGCCCGCCGGCCTGGCCAGCGGTCCGAAGCTCATCTGCAGCTCTACCCCCCATGGGGAACGGTAGTCGTAAATGAGCTTCTTGTAGCAGGAGCCCTTCAGTTTGCCCAGGCCGTGAAAGATGATATCCGGCACATTGAAGAGATGTACCACATCTGGCTTCTCCTTTTGCAGGACCTCTCTGGCCTCTCTGGCTATTTGCAGCCAGCTATGCGAGCTGAATTGGGGCACAATTGTCTGCCGGCCCTGGCTCTCTAGAGTTGCTTTGAACATCAAGAGCCTTGTTGTCCTCTCCGGCTGGTTGGAGAGAAGAAGTATCTTCATATCGCTTATCATTTTTCAGGATGCTCGAACGTAAGACGGAAAGGATCGAAGAGCAGATCCGCCATCTTTGGATCGATATAGCGCAGGCCTTTTGTCTGCACATCTTGCTCGCTTAGCAGCGGATCATATACGTAGGCATCAAGTCCCTTTTCCATAAGGAGTCTGGCCA
>JAQTYS010000101.1:0-7204 GCA_028688175.1 Methanothrix sp.
CTCGGCTACAAGGTTCTTCAGAGTCACAACGTCGTTGATGCTTCCGGGAAACAGCTTGAAGTAAAGAGGTAAATGCCTGTGCAGCGAAAGCACCAGGCCAAGGTTGACTTGCGGCAGGTCCAGGCCGTCGCGATTGTATCCCCATTCCAGCCAGTCAATATTTCTAGAGGCGGAAGAAAGAGATGTGATCTCGAATATTAGAGACTCGTCCTCACCGACAATCAAGGAATTATAGATTGAGGTCATGGCAGCATCTTTGGTTGATAATCGCTTTGGTAGGTTCGCGGACGGAAGATTTCAGAGTGAAAAATGGTTACTGCATGGGCCGGAGTTTAGGTTCTGCCACCGGTCCCGTCTGGGCCCTTTGCAAGGAGCATAGCCTCTCTTCCAGCCGATTTTGCCGGTCTAGCAGCCTGCTGACCACGCCCAGCATGGGATCAGGAAGATTCGCATAGTTCAGGTCCGTTCCTGTGGCAGGGCATTTGGGCTCGGCGATTCTTCCTGGCACACCAACAACGGTCGCTCCCGCAGGAACTGGCCGGACCACCACAGAGCCCGCTCCGATCTTGGCACCTTTTCCTACCGTTATCGGTCCGATGATGATGGAGCCTGCTCCTGGATGTGATGATAAGAAAGGTAGTAACCATCCGGCAGGGCTCCAATGTGGAGGAGGCGGCCAGAATCATGATGACAGAAGGCATAACCCACCTGCCCGTAACCAACGAAAGAGGAAAGCTGGCGGGAATTGTCACTGCCAGGGATGTATCCAAGGCAGTGGCTCTGAAGTACACCCTGCTGGAAGAGATAATGACCCGCAAGGTGGTCACCTCCGCTCAGGATGAACCAATCGAGCAAGCTGCCAAGCGCATGAATGAGCACAATATCTCGGCTCTGAGGATTTGGCGTTTTTTGGCTAGAGCAATTCAAGTGCTTCTTTTCCAGTCTGGCCAACCTTCAATCCCAGCTTCTCGGCAGTGGGATTTACCTCCTTAACCATGCCCTGCAAGAGGTCCTCGATGGTGGCAATACTGCTGCCCTGGGCGGGCCTGACCCTGGCTGCCGGGTAGCTGAAGTTGTTTAAGGCAGCGACATCAAAAGCACCGCAGCCCACCATTCCTACATCGGTGACGACGTTAACCAGGTTTACAGGCCCAAGGGCGATCACATATCCATCTGCTTGCTTTCCGGCTAGCTGCACTTTTATATGTTCCATTACCAGCTCTCCTATTCTCGGATCAATATCTGAATACCATGATTGATAAAATTATGCAGTCATCACCTCCGGGGATGCGGCGTTAAGGCCGTAGAGGCTCTGGCGTGCATCTGGGAAGTAGAATTTCTTTAAGAGAAGGTTCTCTTCCTTCAGCCTGGTTAAAGCGTATCTGACGGTTCTGGCAGGAAGGTAGGTTTTGTTTATGATCTCCTTTTGGGTCAAAAGGCTTCCTGATTCCAGCACCTTGATAACCAGCTTGGCCGATGGCGGCAAGCGGTCTAGGTTCAAGCTATGCGGCAATATTTCCGCGTCAGCAAAGGCGATCCCTCATTTTCATATCACCGATCACAATTGTTAATTGCGAGGATATTTATAGCTTTTTATTGAGGCAATTCAAAAGGTACAAGTTTTTTTAGCACCCTGGCTTTGCGTGATTTGAATAGACACAAATCTAAAAATCGGTTCAGGGCGTACCTTACGGTCCTTGGCGGAAGATATGTCTGGGCGACGATATCTTTCTGCGTCAGAAGGCTCCCTGATTCCAGCACTTTTAAGACAAGCTTTGCCGACGGCGGCAGGTGCTCTATCTTTGTGCTGGTCGGTTCATTTTTGGTTTTTGCAAAGTCGATCCCTCATTTTTATTTCGCAACCCTGGATCATCACTTGAGACATTATTAAACCTGCGATTGCGGCAATATTGGCCAATGGTTCTGTCTTTTTCGCCGGTCCGTTGGCTGTTGCATAAAAGCTTATTCCGAGGATTTCTCCAAATTCCTTGAGCTGTTCATGAACTTCCTGCAAACCCTTTCGAGAAATGGTCTTATCATTGATACGACGATTTGCTTCTCTCATCAGGTTGAAAACGGCTCTCAGAGCGTAGGGCGTATTGAAATCATTATCCATGGATTCCATAAACTTTGCTCTGGCATCGCCTGCACTGGGATCTTGGTCGAGATCTATCGATTCGGGCGCTATGGTCCCCGGCTCTGGTGCGGTCTCTAGCTGCTTCTCAATGATTTTCGCAGCCTGGCGTATCCGCTCCAGGCTTTTCTGAGCCTGCTGCAATGACTCTTCTGAGAAGTCGATGGGACTTTTGTAGTGCGCCAGGAGAACGAAGTGGACTTCGGTGATAGCCGTGTCCTCGATATGCCATCCGGGCCGGCCTTTTCCCCAGGGTGACTCCCATGTCACATCCTCTCCATCTTGCCGATTTTTCCAGAGCGAGAAGTCTCCTGGGTTTCTCTTATCTCCGCTCGAATCTCCTGGCCAGCGAACGAGGTGAGATGCCGCTCTCTGCTGCTCTTTGGATGATCTTGTCGTCTACATCGGTGATGTTCTGCAGGTAGAAGACGCTATAGCCCTTGTATTTGAGATAGCGTGCCACCACATCGAAGACAATGTAAGTCCTGGCATGGCCGATATGTGAATCATCATAAACGGTGGGACCGCAGACAAATAAAATGACGCGATTATTATGAATGGGCTGGAAATTCTCCTTATTTCCAGTCATGGTACTTTGAATCTTCATGAGGCCGGGATTGGGAGTCGAACCCAATTCTCGCGGTCTGCAGCCGCGCACTTATCCGGTCAGTCATCCCGGCGCCTCTATTGCACTCTTATGGCAAAGGATACACAAGTAGGTTCACATAGCGGCAAGTTTTAGAATAGAATGGCTGAAATAGAGAAAAAGCAATTCGAAATCAACCCTTTGCATAAAAAGCCTATCAAGGCAACAGCTGTCACTGCGCCGGCATGAAAGATGGAGCTTGGGCTTTACCTCGTATCTATTCCATTCAGACGATAGAGGCTTTGCCTAGCGTCACGAAAGCAAAAGCACTCTTCCAGCATCTCTTCTCCCCTGAGCCTATCCAGAGCATATCTCACCGTCCTTGGTGGAAGATCGGTCTTGCTTATGATGTCCTTCTGGGTCAGAGGGCCGTCTGAGGCGAGCACCTGGAATACCTGCTTGGCTGACGGCGGCAGATATTCCACAACATCCAGGTCAGGCGGTCCGACGCTATTATTATTGCTATTAGTGGCAGAGAGAAGTACGGAGCAGAACGCTCCGGCATTGCCAGAGGCTGCCTGTCCCGCAAAGCCCTGCCTGGCAGGCGAACGCGAGCTGCTCCTGCTGAGATGCGAATAACCGGGGTCGTAATAATCTATCCCCGAATATAACGCAAACTGATCGGGACAGGTACAGCCCATTGAGATGCGGCAATCGGAGGATTGGCTGCAACAATTATTCACAGGCTTTGCCGGGCAGTCCCCAGGCATGCAGGCGCAGCCTTTCAGGCTCGGCTGTGCGTAAACAGGCACGATGATGAGACTGAGAACTGCAAATGAGCCAAGCAGGTTGATAATTTTCATAACTCCTCCTTGATTGTTGGCCATATAGATAGTCATCACTATTGTTAACTTATCTCGATAAGACAATCGTCGAACTATAAAGAGCTTTCTGCGCGCCTGGCCGGAAAAATCATCTGTCGGATCCAGTTTGCCATCGCTCTTATGGTCATAGATTGTTCATTCAATGAGTGATGAAGCAGCAGTTGGTAAAATTTATAATGATATCATTTTCGATATATATCCAAATAATGCTTAAAATCCAAACGAGTCTTGCCCAAATCCAAATCGTCATATGCTATAAAGACAACCTACCGTTGTGAACGTGCGACGTTCAAAAGATGAGAAGAGTGATTCAAATGAAGAAATTCGTAGTAGTCTCAATAATCCTGCTGCTTGCAGGAATGGGATTGGCTCTCGGACAAGCTGGCTCATGCATCTGCCCCAACAGCGAATCTTGCGGGCAAACTGGATGCCAGGAAAGCTGCACTGGACCATGCGCCTTAGGAACTGAAGGAGCATCCTCCTGCGCAGCCAACTGCCCTCAATCTAGCTGCGGATCAGCTTGCACAGGTCAGGGTTCCTGCCCCATCAACACTGCGCCCTGCTGCGGCAGATAGAGACAACTTGGGGCAGAGTCGTCTGCCTCATAAATCTTTGCATTCGAATCTTGCCAGCGAGCTGCCATTCTTTTTTTGGCGAGCATCTAATCAAGGCACTTCACCTCAATGTTGCCCGTAATTTTCGCCAGCACATTATGCGACGCTCCAATGAAGAGCAGTCCCGTCTCGCCATCCGCCAGGGTGGCATCGATGTTGTGGGCTATGAATTGATCTCTCTCCTCCAGAAGCTTATCTTTGACCTGGTTGTATCTCTCCTCAGCCGCCCGTTTCTCATCATTGCTTTTTGCTTCCAGGAGAGCTTTGATGTAGCCATACTCCTGGCGGAGCAGATCGGCGCTTTCCGTCGCCTCAATCCTGGCACCCTTATCCATCAGCTTTTGCACAATCTGATAGTTCTTGCTGCCTTTGGCTGCAGTCTCCCGCACAATTCGCTCCCCCAGAGCCCCGGCGCAGGGCAGCCCGTCCTGATAGATGCGCAGCTTCTTTAAGTCCAGACCCAGATCGTCTACCTCTTTTTCCAGTTCCAGCCAGAAGCTCTCAATCTTCTTTTGGTTTTCCAGCCAGCGCTGCTTTCCCAGAGTTGATATGCCTGCCTTTTCCAACCCTGCTCCTGCAGAGCCCATATCAGTCGGAGCATGCACAATTCTTATTATTATGAGCTTTCTCATATTCTGTCCACTCCCCTATTCCCGTTCCCCTCTTTTGCTAAACCACATGCGCATCTCATAAACATCCTCCTCGCTCCTCTTCTCGGTATCAAATCCCATCTTCTCGAAGAGGCGTACCATGGATCTATTTTCTACCAGCACCTCCCCAGTAAACCCGAGCAAGCCCTGCCTTTTTGCCAGGTAGATTAAATAAGAGAGAAGCTCTCTGCCAATGCCAAGCCCCTGGAATTTATCACTTACCACCAGGGCGACCTCTGCCGAGTGCATATCTGAATTAAGCTCATACTGTCCCAGGCCGATTATAATCTCTTTTTCCTTCTCCATAATCGTTGCCAAAATCTCCATCTTTTTGCTGTAGTCCACAGCTACGAAATCCTGCAGCCTCTTGTGAGGCATGTCTTTTCGAACTGAGAAGAAACGCTTGTAAAGGCTATCCTCAGATAGATCATAAAAGAAGTCCTTGAGCAGCGACTCGTCCGTGATCTTGGCAGGTCGCAAAAGCAGATTGAGGCCTTTGCGGGTGGTCCTGAAGATCTCCAGCTCCTCTGGATAGATTCCTTTCTCTCCCGGAATGAAGACCTGATCTTTGTAGATGAGAGCCCTCTTTCTGGCAGTTTCCATCAGCCAGGGCCGAAATTTAGGATGAGCGATGGCGATGAGATCCATAGCCCTCTCTCGAATGTTCTTGCCGTGCAGATAGGCAATGCCATATTCAGTTACGACATAGCGAATATCTCCCCGGTTCAGGGTGGCTCCCGCCCCATCCTGAAGCGTGGGAACAATTCGAGAGACGCTCTCATTCAAAGCAGTGGAGGGCAGAGCCAGGATGGTCTTTCCTCCCGGAGCCAGTACTGCCCCGCGCATGAAATCCGCCTGCCCGCCGATGCCGCTGTAGAAGGTCCCGCCCAGCGATTCTGCTGTGGCCTGGCCGGTCAGATCCACCTCCATGGCGCTGTTAATAGCGGTCATGAGCCGGTTTCGGGCTATTATGAGGGGATGATTGGTATAATCGATCCTTTTAAATTCCACTGCTGGATTTTCGTCCAGGAAATCATAGGTATCATGGCTTCCCATGCAAAAGGAGGCGATGGTCTTGCCGGGATTGTGGGTCTTCTTGCGATTGGTGACAACCCCTCTCTTCATGAGATTGACAATGCCGTCGCTGAGCAGCTCGGTATGAACTCCCAGATCCTTTTTATCCATCAAATTGGGCACTACTGCATCCGGGATCAGCCCATAGCCCACCTGGATGGTTGAACCGTCTTCGATGATGCGGGCCACATATCTTCCGATGCTCTGCACAATGTCATTTGGCGCCTTGACGGAATACTCCAGCAGCGGCTCGTCATGAGGTAGAATGTAATCAATGTCTTTAATATTTATGAAACCGTCACCGTGGGTGCGGGGCATATTCGTGTTGACCTGAGCCACCACCAGCTCGGCCATCTCGACGGCAGATTGGACCACATCCACGCTGATTCCCAGGCTCAAATAGCCGTGTTTGTCGGGCAGAGAGGTCTGGATGAGAGCCACGTCCACCGGTATGAGCTCTGAGCGGAAGAGGTCGGGAACCTGGGAGAGGAAGACTGGTGTGTAGTCAGCCCCTCCGCGGTTGACGGAATTTCTGGTGCTGTCCCCCACAAAGAAGGAGTCGAGCCGGAAGTTCTCCTGAAGCTTCTCATCGGTATAAGGCGCCACACCCAGCGTCCAGACATGGATCAGCTCGGCATCGAAGAAGGCCTTGGGATGATTCTTGACGTAATTTACCAAGGCTAAGACTAGATACTGCGGCTCGCCGCAGCCCGTGCCGATGAAGATGCGATCGCCGGCATGGATGTGAGAGAAGATCTCATCCTCTGATGCGAACTTCTCGGGATAGATCTTCCTAAACTCTTCTAATAGCTTTTTGTCTTTCATGTCAACTAAACCAGATCAATAGCTTCCTCTATCGATTCTATCTTTCCGTCCCAGCAAGGAGAATGTCTAAAACAACAGCGCATGCTCCATTACATTCCTTACGGCAGGCGTCCACTCATGATTTCTGATGTTTAGTTCGATTACATTCTTCTAAACATATATAATATTATGCCAGACATCTTATTGATTCACCCTTTCGCGGACCTAAAATCAAATATACAATGAATAAGAACTGCACAGGGGTGAAAGAAATGAAGAAGACATTGACAATTCTGCTTGCTGCCATCTTCATGATCATGGCATGCGCGGTACCGGTTTATGCCGATGACGATGAGGGCAATGAGGCCGATGAGAATGAGGCAGGCGAAGGAGGCTCAGATGATGACGAAAAAGAAAATAGCGTACCTGGCTTCGAGTTCGCCTTAGCTGGCGGCGCG
>JAQTYS010000101.1:7304-9242 GCA_028688175.1 Methanothrix sp.
CCAGGCAAAACGCTGGGTGGCAGAAGGCGCGGACAATCTGCATATCATCGATCTGGATGGAGCTATTTTGGGAAAACGAGTCAACGCATTAATCTTGAGCCAGATAGTCAAAGAGCTGGACCTGTTTATTCAGGTAGGAGGCGGCATCCGCACCGAGGAGGATGTCTCGACCATCCTGGATCTGGGCGTGGATCGAGCCATACTGGGAACCGCAGCCCTGAAAGATCCGGATATGGTCTCTCGCCTCGCCGATCGCCATGGCCGGGAGAGAATTATGGTGGCCCTGGATGTAAAGAAAGGAGATGTGACCACGGAGGGCTGGCAGAGGACACTGGGAAAGAAGGCTGTGGAGCTGGGCCGGCTCTTTGAGGAGAAGGGAGCCGGTTCCATTCTCTTCACCAATATCGATGTGGAAGGACAGCAAAAAGGCATCGATCTGCAGCCGACACGCGATCTTGTCCAAGCCCTGAGAATCCCGGTAGTGGCTGCGGGTGGCGTTACATCCGTTGAAGACGTCCTGACCCTGCGAGAGGCAGGAACATCCGGTGCTGTGGCTGGAACTGCCATCTATACCGGCAAGCTCTCGGTGCGCCGCACTCTGAGAGCCCTGCGGGCACTTGATGAAGCGACTTAAAGCTGGGGTGAAAAATATGAGAAAAGGGGAAGCACAAGGATTGTTTCGCGAATGCAAGGCCAGAGCCTGCCTGGACCTGGATGGCTCCGGCAAGGCGACGGTCAACACGGGATCAGGATTTCTGGACCACATGCTTACTGCTCTGGCCCGAACGGCTCTCTTAGACCTGACGGGCCAGGCGGAGCCGGGCTTTTACAAAATGCAGGCCCTGGGCGAAGCCATCGGCCTTTCTCTGGACGCGAGCCTGGGGGAGCGCATCGGAATTCGCCGCTATGGCTCCTCCTCTGTGCCCATGGACGAAGCCCTGGCCGATGTGGCTCTTGATTTCAGTGGCCGGCCCTATCTGGTCATGACGGGAGAGTTTCAGAGCGAGAGGATCGGCGACTTGGAGGCCCAGCTCTTGCAGCCATTTCTGGAGGCGCTCTGTGTCGGTGCCAGGCTCACTTTGCATGTACGCTTTTACGGCGAGAACGATCATCACAAGGCAGAGAGCATCTTCAAAGCTCTGGGCTTTGCCATTCGTGAGGCGGTAACGAAAGAGGGGACGGGTGTTCCCAGCACTAAGGGTGTGATCTAGCGATTTGTGGACGATTTTGGAAAAGAAGTAGCAGGATATCCGCAACAATCAAACGCACGGCAGCCAGTCAACGCTTATGGCTCCGCATGTTGAGTTTCCCCAGAGCTGGATGAACTTCTCTATGGAGAATACACCAGTCAAGTCTTCGACTGACCTGCCATACTCGGCATGCCGACCCTTGAGCTGATCATCCGCATCGGGATCTCTGGAAATCCAGCCGATGTGGGCAACGCCAATGACGTTGCTGTTCAAGTTGGCCTCAAGGACGCCAGTACAGCATGCAGGGCAGGGTGATTGCATTGTTACAGGCCATGTTATAATCTGAGAACTGCACCGATCCTGTAATTCTGCACACACAGCTTCTCAATCCACTTCTGGTCATGTAGAGATGAGCGGAGATTTACTGACTGGATGGAACACAATGAGATTCGATCATTTACCTTCTCATAGGAAGTAAGCCACAATGCAAACGTTATTAAACCTCCGGCGGAATGAGTATGGCGGCAGGGACGATATGCCGGGTACGATGCATTATATCGCAATAGATTATATTCGAGGTAGCCATTGGCGACAAGACCCGATGATTTCGTTCTGCCCTAGAGCCTGTCTGCTTACTTTCGGAGGATTCTAATTGTCTACAAAATTAGTGCCATCTCTTTGCCCCTACTGTGCAGTAGGTTGCGGTATGTATCTGGTAGTAGAGAAGGACAAAGCTATCGGCATTGAG
>JAQTYS010000102.1 GCA_028688175.1 Methanothrix sp.
TTCTGCAGCAACCTCTCTGCCGATGAGTCCCTGCTCACCGGCGAGTCTGTGCCCGTCAGGAAGATCTGCTCGGAAGGAAAGGCGCCCTTGGCCCAGCCGGGGGGCGACGACCTGCCTTTCGTTTATTCTGCCAGCCTGATTGTACAGGGCCAGGGCGCTGCCCGGGTGGTGGCCACGGGCGCAGAGACGCAGATCGGCGAGATCGGCAGGGCTCTGCAAAATGTCGAGACGGAAAAGACGCCTCTGCAAAAGGAGACCAATGCCCTGGTGCAAAAGCTGGCCCTGCTGGGGCTCTTCCTTTGCGCCTCAGTGATTGTCATCTTCGGCCTGACCCGCCATGACTGGCTGCAGGGATTTTTGGCGGGCATCACCCTGGCCATGGCCGTCCTGCCAGAGGAGTTTCCCGTAGTCCTGACCGTCTTTTTGGCTCTTGGGGCCTGGAGGATCTCCCAGCACCGCGTCTTAACCCGGCGCGTGCCTGCCGTGGAGACGCTGGGCGCGACAACAGTGCTGTGCACCGACAAGACGGGAACCCTCACTGAGAACCGCATGACTGTGAAGAAGCTCTTCGCCTCCGGCCAGTTCTATAGCGTGGACGAACTGCCGGGCGGGCTTCCGGACGGGATTCATGAGCTGGTGGAATACAGCATTCTGGCCTCGGAGAGCGATCCCTTCGACCCTATGGAAAAGGCCTTCCTGCGACTGGGCGAGGAGTACCTGAAGAAGACGCAGCACATCCACAGGGACTGGACACCGGTAAAGGAGTATTCTCTCTCCAAAAAGCTGCTGGCCATGTCCCGCGTCTGGAAGGCTCCGGAAGGTGACGATTTTATCATCGCCTGCAAGGGCGCTCCGGAAGCCATAGCTGACCTCTGCCACCTCGATGATTCCGCCCGCCGGAAACTGACTGGAAATATCGTATCCATGGCCCAAGAGGGCCTTCGCATCCTGGGGGTGGCTGCGGCCCGCTGCAAAGAGAGCGACCTTCCAACGGGTCAGCATGACTTCGATTTTGTGTTCCTGGGTCTGGTGGGCCTGGCAGATCCGGTACGCTCTGGCGTTGCCGACGCCATCCAGGAATGCCGCAGCGCGGGAATAAGAGTAGTGATGATAACCGGGGATTATCCAGAAACCGCCCAGGCCATAGCCAGGCAAATAGGCTTGCGGGACCCGGAACATATTCTCACCGGCCCGGAGATGGAAAAGCTGTCCGATGCCGATCTGGGGGAGCGCATCCGAGATGTGAACATCTTTTCCCGGGTGGTGCCGGAACAGAAGCTGCGGCTGGTCAGCGCCCTGAAGGCTGGAGGAGAGGTCGTGGCCATGACCGGCGACGGCGTTAACGATGCTCCGGCTTTGAAGGCTGCCGACATCGGCATAGCCATGGGCGGCAGGGGAACCGACGTGGCCCGTGAGGCGGCCAGCCTGGTGCTCCTGGATGATGCATTCTCTTCCATTGTAGAGGCCGTCCGTCAGGGCCGCCGGGTGTTTGACAATATCAAGAAAGCCATGGCATACATCCTGGCAATTCATGTGCCCATTGCCGGCATGTCCTTGATACCGGTTCTCCTGGGCTGGCCCCTGGTCCTCCTGCCGGTGCATGTCGTCTTCCTGGAGCTGATCATAGACCCGGCCTGCTCCGTGGTCTTCGAGGCCGAGCCTGAAGAGGCCGACGTCATGCGGCGGCGGCCACGCGATCCGAAAAAGCCGCTTTTCTCCCGGAGAAACATTGCTCTGAGCTTTTTGCAGGGTTTCATGGTTCTAGTGATTGTGCTGGCTGTTTACGCCTTTTCCCTCTACCGGGGGCAGGGTGTAGCAGAGGCCAGAGCCCTGACCTTTACCACACTCATTGTTGCCAATTTGGGCCTGATCCTAACCAATCGCTCCTGGTCCCGCACAATTTTACAGACAATGAGCAGCCCCAACCAGGCCCTCTGGTGGGTGGTTGGAGGAGCGCTTTTCTTCCTGGCGGCAGTGCTCTACACACCATTCTTAAGAGAGCTGTTCGGTTTTGCCTATCTGCATGGGATAGATATCGCCATTTGTTTCATGGCAGGAATCGCCAGCATCCTCTGGTTTGAGGGGCTCAAGATCATCAACGGAAGAAATGATGAACAAAATCACGATCAAATTATTGAAGTGAATAAGACTACGAAAATAAAATAGTCAGGGGTATGAACCCCCTCCGAATTATCTAAACAAATTTAAGTTTGGCAGCTGCCGTCTCTGCGAGGGCCGGATCCATCCTTGGGCCCCAGTGGATTACCATTCTGGCCGTTTCCTTTCTGGTTGCCGCTTCCATCCTGGGCTCCAGTCAGCTTGCAGTTTTGACCCTGGCACATTCCTGCCTGACAGTTTTCTTGACTGCAGGTGCCCTGATTCTCACAGCCATTGATGCAGTTCTCATTGCTGCATCCAGCGCTCGCTGATGGGCCATTTCCATTTTGTGCCGCCAGGGCAAAACCTGCCAGCAGGCATAATGCTGCCAGCGAAACGAACAATTTCATGTATCTCATTTTACTAACCTCCACCAATGTATTCCTTACAATTCTGTTCATCATGAAGATCGGTCCAATGGAGCCGCTCTCACAAAGACTAATCTGCCTGAACGATATTTAATCTTTACGGCATATGCCGAAGATTAAAATAGTTCTAAATCTTCACCGACCTGGTTTTAACGTTTTATTTTCGACAATTGACTTTATAATGGTTTCAAATTGGCTAATATTTGCTCTGCAAAAAATCATCGCCATCAATAATATATATTCGCGGCACACAACATGGTGTAGAATCACGGAGGGATGATAACTATGAGAAAACTAATTCTAATGCTTTTGGTTGTATTCGCGATCAGCGGCTTATCGTTTGCCGCCGGTCCACAGGGTGTCCATGAGCCTGGAACTGGAATTGTCAGCCCGGAAACGAAAGAATCAGCACAGGGAACCGGACAGGGCATAATGGCAGCCAACCAGGAGAACAACTCAATGACTTCGCAAGGCATTCATGAACCCGGAACCGGTCTAGCCAATCCTGAGCTGAAAGAAGCTGCGCAAGGGTCCGGACAGGGACTGGTGGCGGCAGAGGCAAACGCTCAGAACGAATCTGCAGCCAGCGCCCCCCAAACACAGCCGGGATTTGAAGCTGCACTTGCCATGTTTGGCATCATTGTCGCATCATTCGGGCTGCTCTACAGGAGACATTAGTCCCGCAGCACCCATTATTCTTTTTTGCTCTTTGTTTATCATCTATTTTTCCTGCAAAAGGAAACGAAAGAGATTAATGCCGCCCGGCCATCCATTACTATACTTCTATGAAAATAGCCCTCTTGCAGCTTAATCCCACCGTTGGAGATCTCCAGGGCAACAGCCTTCTGATCGCCCGTGCCGCCCGCCGCGCGGCAGATGTCGACTTAGCAGTTACATCTGAGCTGGCACTGCTCGGCTATCCGCCTCGCGACCTGCTCCTCAATGCGGATTTTGTAGAGCGCAGTTGGGCCGCTCTGCTTGACCTAGCTCGGGAGCTGTCCGACCTCCCGCCTATCCTGGTAGGCCTGGCGCAGCCCAATCCCTCAGAAGTAGGCCGTCCTCTCTTCAACTCAGCCGCGCTGCTCCGCCGGGGCAGGGTGGAGAGGACCTTTAAAAAGACGCTGCTTCCCACTTACGATGTATTTGACGAGGACCGCTACTTTGAGCCGGCGGCAGAGCCGCAGATCCTGAAGCTTCAAGATGCAATCCTGGGCATCTCCATCTGCGAAGATATCTGGAACGATCGCGACTTCTGGAAGCGCCGTCGCTATCGCACCGATCCCGTACAGAAGCTGGTGGCTGAGGGAGCCCGGGCTGTGATCAACCTTTCGGCGTCTCCTTTCACAGCAGGCAAGCAAAGACACCGCGAGGCCATGCTGTCAGACCTTGCCAAAAAGCATCGGATTCCTTTCTTCTATGTCAATCAGGTGGGAGGCAACGATGATCTGGTCTTTGATGGACGAAGCTGTGTCTTCGATGACAAGGGTTGCCTGGTGGCCCGTGCTCAGGGCTTTGAGGAGGATTTGATAATTGCTGACCTTGCCGGTGCGGCAGGGACGATCGCCAGGGATGATTTTGCACCGGAATCTGAGATCTGGCGGGCCCTTGTCCTGGGCACGCGCGACTATGTGCACAAGTGCGGTTTTTCCGGTGTCCTGCTGGGTCTTTCCGGTGGCATAGATTCAAGCATCGTAGCAGCCATAGCTGCTCAGGCCCTGGGCCCGCAAAACGTCCTGGGAGTACTCATGCCGTCTCCCTATACCAGCCAGCCGAGCGTACAGGATGCAAGCAAATTGGCGCAAAACCTGGGGATAAAGACGATTACTATGAGCATTACCGATATCATGAAGTCCTATGACCAAGAGCTTGCCGGGCCCTTCCAGGGTCAGCCGAAGAATGTGACGGAGGAGAACATCCAGGCACGCATCCGGGGCAACCTTCTCATGGCTCTATCCAACAAGTTTGGCCTGCTGCTTCTCACCACGGGAAACAAGTCAGAGCTGGCCGTGGGCTACTGTACCATCTACGGAGACATGTCCGGGGGCCTGGCTGTCATCTCCGATGTTCCCAAGACCACCGTTTACCGGCTGGCAAAATGGCTCAATGCTAGAGGTAGTGAGATCATCCCCACGTCGGTCCTGCACAAAGCGCCCACCGCAGAGCTTCGCTTTGACCAGACCGACCAGGACAGCCTGCCCTCCTACGAAGTGCTGGATGATATCCTGGAGAAATATATCGAGCTGCATCAGTCAAAGGAGGAGCTTCTCGCCCTGGGCTATGAAGAAGCAGTGGTGGAAAAAGTTCTGCGTCTGGTAAAGAATGCCGAATTCAAGAGGAGGCAGGCTGCGCCGGGGTTGAAGGTGACGGACCGGGCCTTTGGCAGCGGCTGGAGGATGCCGGTGGCCAGTCGGGCCTGGTAACTGCAAGGCCCACAAGTTAAATAGATTCAGGCTAAGAAATGGTCTTGATATGAAGGGCAGCGACAAGTGGGGTGGAATGGCGCAAGGAAAAACGGCAGTTTCAATGGTTCTTGTAGCTGCCTTTCTCGTTATGTCGGCTCATGCAGAGCAATCTGATTCATCCTTTGGGCAGAGTCTGGTTCTCAATGTCTACCTCGATAACGCCGGCAAAGCTCTGATCACGGGTTATGCCGAAGATGTTAGCGGTCTTGCTTTTCTCACGGATTCGCAATTTCGTTTCGAGAATGATTCTCATCAGCTATATGCCCTCACGGACAGATTAACGGCAAAGACAGGCGACCTCTGGACTTTGAGCTTTGATGCCAATGGCAACTTCAATGATTATCGGGTTACCTTCTATCTGCCCAGCGAGACCAGCCTGGGGGAGATTAACGCCTCGCAGGGTCTAGGATACCTGCTCTCTGCATCCAATGAGTCACTGGTGGCGGATATACAGGGATATGAGGTTTCTAACCCTCTTATCACCATCCACTATCGTCAACTCCTTGCGGCCAACGGCAGCAGCCTGCCGCCACTTCCTCCTGCCTATCCCAGCGAAGGCGCGGCATTGGTCATGCTTCTCATTGCGGCAGCTCTTTTGATGGCGGGTTTTGGCCTTGCCGTCTTCTTGCAGAGAAAGAGGCGTGGCTCAATGGCAAGCCCAATTGCCGACCCAATCGAAAATCGGGTGGAGGAAACGATTGCTGCGAGTGTCCCATCTTCCGTCGCGCTGGATCCAGGGGCACCTTGTTCTCCTGAAGATGATGATGTTCTTCTTTCCGGGGCATCAGAAGAAATCATCGCGAATGAGACTGACCGCATTGAGCCAACATCATCTTCTCCGATATCCAATGCAGCCCATATTCAGGCTGAGGACTCCCAGGCAGTTGTCGCCCATTCATCAGCATCCGAAAGAGATGGGGATATTGCGGATGCGAGCCATCCACCTGCAAATGGGTCCACAAAAAAGACTATTATGGTTAGCTCCGAGATGGAAGCAGTCATGCAGACGCTCACCGCTCGAGAGCGAGTTGTGATGAGCACATTGATTGAACATGGTGGCAGAATGACTCAGGCGGATATCCGATATGAGACCGGAACGCCTAAATCGTCCTTAACCGGAATTTTGATATCGCTGGAGCGCAGAAAACTTGTAAGCAAGAAGGAATGGGGTCGAACTAATATAATCGAACTTTCTGATTGGTTTTTATCAAAAAAGGAACACTCATGAACTTTCTTTCCGGTGGGTGGCAGACAAGCTATCATCATTTCGGATCGTTCGTTCGGCACTTACCTTTTCTATCGTTCCTGCATATTGTTGATTATTAGGAATTCAAGGTTTGATTGCAGAAATCCTTGATCCAATCAGTCTTTGATGGCGCTGGGGGCTTGCACCCTTCTCCATTTGCGTAATTGAAAAATCTTATAACCAATGAATTGCGAATACCGGAAGAGCTGTTGGGTCGTTTGGCAGGCGAATCATGATGATGAATATTTGCAGAAGAATCATATGCATGGGGTTGGCAAGTTTGCTCTTTATTGGTCTATTCGGCATGTCATTAGCCGAGCCCAATGAGGACCAGAAAACGAATGGACCTCATGATGGGATGGGTCCCCAGGATGCAAAGATGATGTCGCCCCAAAGCACGGGCTTTCTCATGGGCGATCCTATAGAAGTCTCCGAACCCAATGGGAACCAGAAAATGAATGAGCCCCGTGATGGGATGGGTCCTCAGGATGCAAAGATGGTGCCGCCCCAAAATGCGGGCTTTCCCATGGGCGTTCCTCTGGAGGTTCTGTTTAGCGGTCATGGTTTTGCTCTTGTGGACAACGAATCTCATATCCTCCGGCTGAAGGTTGAGTCCATCTTGCCTTTAGAGCCCGATCAGATCAAAGACCTTCTGGCCTCCAACAAGAGCCTGGAAGAGATCAGAGATGACATTCGGGCAAAAGAGGGCGAAAAGACCAATCGCGGCAGCATGATCCTTGATCGCAGCATCTATCCTCTTATCAACATAGTCGTATCTCCCTTCGGCAATAATTCGACCACACTGAAGGCTGATCTGGCCGATTCAGGTCCGCTATTTAATGCTACTGATACGGCTATCTTGGGCAGCATCTCCATGACCATCTCACCCTCAGACGGAGGCATGATCGGAAAGGGCGAGCTACTTATCGAGCAGGGTTTGCCTGCAGCCAGGTACTCTCTCCTAATCGACATGGAGCCATCCCGATATGGCAGAGGAAAGATGATGACGGAGATGAGCAGATAGCATCCTGTCATCTTGGCATATGTGGTAGTGCTTTGACGGCCTTCCTGAAGAGGGCGAGCTACGCTATGGCATTGCTTCTCCTCATCTCTCCGGTGGCCCTCAGCCAAGGAGGGCAGCTTTTTTTAAATGTCTATGTGAACGGCACTCCTGGAAAAGCGCTGGTCGTGGGCAATGTGGATGATATATCCGGCCTGGCCTTCCTGAATACCCCAGGCAAAATTTACGAGGATAATGGCCAGCTTTACGCAGTCTGCGATTCTCTGGTCAAGAAAGATGGCGAAGGCTGGAAGCTTTCGTTTCCAGCCAGCGGCTACTATGATGAGTATCATGCCGTCTTCTTCGTCTCGGGTGGCTTTGCCTTCCAGGAGATCAACTGCACAAAGGGACTGGAGCTTCTCTCCAGCGCCCACAACGGCTCAATAGTGCTGGATGTGCAGGGATATGGCCTGACCGATCCTGCGGTCTCTTTTCGCTACGCGGCTTCCTGAGCTGCCAAGCAGGACGATTTATATGATGAATTATGATCCAAGCATAGATTATCTCAAATAGCTTCAATAGATGCCCAGCATTAGTGGTTGAGATACATGGACGCTTTTGGCATGAATATGATCTGGGCAGTGATAAGGCCAGAAGTAGTTGATAAGGTTGTCAAAGCCCTTGGGACTGGAGGCTTTTCTGCCATGACACGCTTTGATGTCTACGGACGGGGCAAGCAGAAGGGCGTTGTCGTGGGCGGCGAGAATTACGACATGCCAAAGACAGTCCTCATGCTGGTGGTAGAATCGAGCAATGTTGCCGTGGTCGTGAAGACCATTGAGGATAATGCCCGCACCGGGAGCATAGGTGACGGCAGGATCTTTGTGGCGCCAATCGCAGAGGCACACACCATCCGCACGGGAGAGCCGGGGTTGTGACTATCCTATGCTCAGGCCCACGTCACGCCCACATCGTCCGTCCTGTAGCCTGGCCTCACCTTAGACTCCGCAAGGGGCGTCCTCGCCCCACTTTTTAGCATAATGAGTCCTGTGTAAGCGATCATACTGCCGTTGTCTCCCATGAACTTTCGTGGCGGCAAAAAGAACTTCGCGCCCCTCTCATCGCACATGATGTTGAGCATCTCGCCCAGTCGCTTGTTGGCGCCTACGCCTCCGACGAGCATGGCTTCCTTCTTCTCGGCATGGGCCATGGCCCGCTCTGTGACCTCCACCAGCATGGCGAAGGCCGTCTCCTGGAGGCTGTAGCAGACATCAAACAGATCATACTTCTTGGCTGCCTGGGTGGCTGCTGTGGACAGGCCTGAGAAAGAGAGGTCCATGCCCTTCACAGTGTAGGGCAGGGGGATGTACTGCTTCGCCTCGCGGGCCAGCTCCTCCACCTTGGGCCCGCCCGGATGGGCAAGTCCCACCGAGCGGGCGAACTTGTCTATGGCATTTCCCACGCTGATGTCCAGGGTCTCGCCGAAGATGCGGTAGCGGCCCTGGCGCAAGGCCAGCACCTGGGAGTTGGCTCCGCTTACGTAGATTACCGCCGGATCGCGGGCACCGGATTGCCATTTGCCCACTTCGATGTGCGCCACGCAGTGGTTGACGCCCAGAAGTGGTACGCCTAATCGAAGGGAGAGGGTGCGCGCAGCAGTAGCCACGGTGCGCAGGCACGGCCCCAATCCCGGGCCCTGGGAGAAGGCGACGGCATCTATCAACAAGCCCTGCTGACGAGAGAAAGCCATCACCTCGCCCACCACCTTGGCCATGTGCTGGGCATGATGCTGGGCCGCCTCACGCGGGTGGATGCCGCCTTTGGCCGGGGTGTAAGTGGCGCTCTTCTCATAGATCACACCCTGCTCGTCCACCAGGGCGGCGCTGAGGTTCCAGGCTGTCCCTTCCAGGCCGAATATTATCATAGATAGCCTTGTCCTATGTCTTTTCGGTA
>JAQTYS010000103.1 GCA_028688175.1 Methanothrix sp.
AATGCAGCCAATGCCATAGCCAGCACAAAGAACATTGCTACTCTTCTAATAATCTCACCCCATTAATCCTTTTAGGTTGTACTTAACTAAGTTTCAAATATATATATACTTTTTGGTGTTTTTTATTAGAAAATCATAGATTTATAGAGCTATTTTAGTTAGAGAATTTTACACATAATATGCGTTGTTTATAATACGGCGACAATCACAGATGCCGAAATATAGCAATAATTGCGCCTACTAAGTTTTTTCATCGGTAATAAATATTACAATCAAATGATTAAAAAATTGAATTTAACTGAACATGGATTAGCGGAAAAATAACGCTGCAATATATAAACTAGAAACAGATATGATGCAATTTCGGCATCATTTCAACTTAACACCAACTTCAGGCGGACAGACGATGATCTGTACAGGTTCGATGATAATATTGGAAGTGGCCAGCGCACTTCCTCCTTGCATGGTATTAATAGCGCTAACAGATATATCATGAACATCTATGCTAAGATAATTTCCGGCATTATGCATCTTGCTATTATCGGGCTCTTCGCCACCAATGCTTTCTTCTAATTCATCATTATCTATGCCGTTCACGCTTATTTCTTGGGAGTTCACAGGTTTCTCATAGTTTGCATCCTTCTCCTGAGAATCCTTGAAGGTCACATCCCTCTGTATTTGGGAGTTCATTGCAAAAAGATCTTGCACATTTTCCTTTGGATTGGTGATATCCATTTGGATCTCTTCTTTCTTGAGCGATCTTGATGCAGAACCGAGTAGATCGGGGTGCACGTGCAGATCTTCCTGGCTGGACCAGGGAAAATTGATGGTTTCTGCACCGACTTTGAGCATCCCTAAGTCAGGGCTGTTTTGCTGTTGATCTATTAATTTATTGAGCTGTTCCTGGCTGCTTGGCTGCTGCAAAGCTGTGGCAGATGTCAAGATGATGCAAATAAATAGAACTCCCACCAGCATCAGGCTAGTGGGGTTGGTTGGTGTCTTCATTTCGGTCCTCTTAAAATCGCAGACAAGAGCTACTGCTGATTGGCTACGATCTTAACATTGTTGGTAGCTGCTGCAAATCCGAAAGCCATAGCCTCCCTATTTCCTACCTTAATCTGATCTACGTTGACCTTGATGCAGGCCGCACATACTTCGGCATCTCCGGAATCCTGGTTCTTCTTGATCTCCAAGTTATTGGTAGCAGCGGCTATTGGGGTCTTTTGCCAAATATTGCCAAATGCCAGCGCCTTATCATTGCCAACAACCAGAGTGTCAATATTGGTGTCTTGAGCCTCTGGGAACCTGATAAGAGATCCTTCAGTCTCAAAGATTCCTGTTCCGAGGATATCTACTCCGCCGCTTCCTGCCAAGCCATAAGTACCCTGCGCCATAGCAGGAAGGGATAATATGGCTATAGCCAATGCCAATACAACTCCTATTTTTTTGATAATCTCACCCCATACATTCTTTAATATAGACGGATGTTAGCATTGATAGTATTTATATTTTTTGGTAAGACATACAAACCGTGTTATGGCTTATGGCTCATAAGCTTCCAAATATTACCAAAATGTGATGATTAAGGCTATCTACAAATAAATAGGTTGCAGCCATTGTCTGTATTAATATGTATATTTTTTATATATAATTTATATATAATTTGTAGTAATTATATACAGTCGTGCTACACCAATCTATTCAGATAATTTAGGGTGCTAAGTCTATTTAGAATTTGAATATTAATGAAGTATAACTACCGATCAATTTTCGGTGAATATCAGCTTGCGGATCTTCATAGTTGCCAGATCGACAATAGGCACCACTGCCGAAACAGGCTGGATGTTCATTTTCTTCTGAAAATCAGTCTGAGACTGCCAGGTTCCGCTATTGATCACAGCCACTCCCTTGTACCTGGCGATCCCTACGGTGTGAACGTGTCCACAATGCAGTATGGCCGGTGGCCGGGATATAACATAATGGTCTTCGTGCTCGGGTGCGATGGAGACGCGACCGCCGTAGATCGGAGCCAGGTGCCGCCGTCTCAGCATCTCGATCATGGCCTTCTCCGGCGCGGCATAAGAGATGCCGGGCAGTCGCAAGACCAGATCGTCTATGCTTCGACCGTGATAGATCAAGACTGATACCCCGCTCAAGGTCAACCAAGCGGGATTGCCCACAAAGAGCATGTCTTTTCGGAAATAACTCTGCACATCTTCGGGAAGAGCTGGCTGCGGTTCCGCCTGACGCACAATATCGTGATTACCTGGGGCAATGATCACTTGTATGTCCTTTCGTATGCCGTTAAGCCACGCTGCCGCGGCCTTATACTGGTCATATATGTCCATGATATCCAGATCATTTTGTTGACCGGGATAGATGCCAATGCCGTCTACCAGATCTCCAGCGATCACTATGTACCGCACTTGAGACGCCAGACCGGAGGCATCTTGCGTATCTCCATTGAGCCACTGCAAAAATCTCTGCCAGGCATCGGCCATGAAGTATTTGCTTCCTACGTGCAGATCAGAGAGCAGAAGAGCAAAGCCGCTTCCATTCTCCAGAGGAGCTGTCTGGTTGGGCATATCCGGCCAGAGCAAAGATTTGACAAAGAGCCTTCCGTTGCCATCGGAGATGCCTGTGACACCTATGACTTCATCTGTTATAATGAGACTGGATTGCTCGAAGACCTCTGCATCCTTTTGGATGACTGCCGTTATCATGCCGGTAGGGTCCTCCAGTTCGATTACCCGATTTCCTTTGCTGGTGGTCTTGACATCCATGACCATGCCGATTAGAGACACTTCTCGACCGGTTGTGCTCTTGCCTAGGGATTCGATGGGCCGGGAGTTGAGCCGTCGAGAGAGAATCTCCCTGATCTTTGAGAATCTATCGCGAAAATAGTGCACGAAGTCATTGTAATCACCCACGCATGTCGATCGACCGGTTATGTCGCATTTCAGTTTCGCAGATAAATCAGGCAAGTTTGGAAACGATGTTGGTGGCTGATGAGATGGGCCAAGCGATGATAATTGTGGATTTGACGGAATAGATGAACGGGGAGGCAAAGATGGGGAGGACGCTGCAACTCTAGCAGAGGATGTAATTTTTGCAGCGGCTGGTTCGAGATGGCATGATACCATGGATCTGCCAATAACTGCCACAGACCGATCCGCGCTGCTGATGATGCGCGTCAGCAGCTCCTCTTTGCTGCCGGGATAGCGGCAGATTATCTCCAGAGCCTCCGGCTCCAATTGATAACCTTGCTCGGCCAACCTCTGCACTATATCCTGGCCAACTAGGGGGCGGCTGCCACGCGGTGACATCTGCTGCATCGAAAGGAGTATAAGAGCCTACCAACTGATAAACCTGGTTGATGAAGATCCTCGAGTGGTTTGACAATTTGCCTCTTCCGGGCCTGGTCAAGGACATAATTTTCGTGGTTGTGGTAGTCGGTGGCATATCCCTGCTATCTCAACTTTTATTGGGCCTCTGGACGCCTATGGTTGCCGTAGAGTCGGGGAGCATGGTGCCTAACCTCAATATTGGAGACATAGTAGTAGTGCAGGGGGCATCGCGCACGGATGTGATTCCCTGGGATGAGGCCGAGAAAAACGGCTATACCGCCTTCAATAATCCGGGAGATGTCATACTGTACAGGCCTTATGGCAAGGCCAGCTTAAATCTGCTGGACCAGTTCAAAATGCTTCTGGGAATTGCGCCCGGCAAAGAAAAGGCCACGCCCATTATTCATCGCGCTTTGCATTATGTGAAAGCGGGTGAAGCTATGTGGGAAGGCGGCCCTGCGGCACCGTTTTCAGGCTATATCACTAAAGGAGACCACAATGAGGTGATCGACCAGATGGCCGGTCAGATCTTCGGTACAGCCAAAACATCATACATCGATACAAACCGGGACGAGATTATGGATGTAGGCAGTGATGTATATCTGGATAAGAAGACAGGTCTGCTCATTTATAAAACTAACAACGGCACCTTTGTTGGAGAAGGTATCAGCTTCCTGACGCCAGTAAAAGAGGAATGGGTAATTGGGGTGGCGAGAGCCAAGATTCCACTGGTGGGCTACGTCAGGCTTCTGCCCAACATAATCTTCGATGAGGTTAAAAAGCTCATAAGCTAGGATTTCCGGCCGGAAATGGCAAAATGGTCCTGGTGAAAGGGCAGAAGATCCAGGACCGGCAAAAGATCCAAACCCTGCAGTTTTTTTCTCTCCGCTTGAAGAACTGCCTCTGGGCTCGCCGTTACATCCACCGAGCGCGTCTTTAGCATGAAGATGAGCTCGCCGCCCGGCTTTAGGTAACGAGCGCAGTTATTGGAGACAATTTCGGCTTGATTTCGCGAAGAGACATCCTGGTAGACCAGGTCTACCGGCTCGAGGAGAGATGCATACTCTTCTGGCCGGGATGCATCGGCAAGGATAGGCACAATGTTATTTCTTTTCTCGCACAGCCGGATCAGATCGCGCATGGAGCGAGGTGAGAACTCCACTGCATAGACCAGTCCATCGCGAACGATATCGCTAACGTGGCTGACAGTGGTGCCTGTAGCCGCTCCCAGATAGAGGACCTTAGCATCGCGCTCTAGTAGGGGCCGCGCGCTGCGACCCTTGAGCAGGAGGGCGGCGAGCTTGGAGCGGAAAGGATCCCAGATCCGGTAGCCTTCCTGGATGCGTTCCCCATAAACGGGCACAATGTCATCCGATCTGGTTGCCAGTCTCTTTTGACCTTCTAGCTCCAAGATGAAGACACCTGGCGAAATCTCCCGCGAAATCATGGAAATTAGTTAGAGCTCTTTGCCCATAGAGGTCGTTGTTAGTTTGACGTGCTTTACGCCCTTTAGCGACATCATCTTCTCGGCGGCCTTTCTCACATCCTGGCCTTCGCCTCGCAATACGATAACCTCCAGGCAGTTTTCGTGGTCCAGATGCACATGCAGGCTGGATTGGATAATCTCTCCTGCTTCATGTTGGATCTCAGTCAGGTTGTCTACCAACCCGCGTTGACCATGAGAGTAAACGAGAGTTATGACTCCTACTCTCTCACCCTGCACATCGCTCATCCATTCGTAATGGACGATGTAGTTTCTGATGGCATCTCTGATACCCTCTGAGCGCGATGAATAACCGCGCTGCAAGATTATCTCATCAAACCGGGAGAGCAGTTTCTCCGGTAGCGAAACACCGATCCTCATTAGTTCCTGTTCCATATATATTCTCAGGCAATATACCAATGTTATTTAGTAATAAACTTAATGGAGAAAAAGAACCATAAAGGTTTTCTCTGGGCAGCATAAGAGACTGTGGTAATATGTCAGATATAGCTCTTATTGGCGAGAGGACTTTTCTCTATGAAAAGCTTTTCGCGGATTTAGGAGTAAGCTTTCAGTTTCTCTCCCCTGCCATCTTAGGCAGCCCATTTCTGCCCACGTACAAGATGGTCATGATTCCTACCGGTTTTGCCAATTCGGATTATTCCAAGACGCTGCCTGCACTGCAAAGAATGAAATCGAACATTTCTGATTTTGTGCATAAGGGCGGAGTGTTGACCGTCTTCGGCCCAATGGTGCCCGATCACAGCTATGACTGGCTACCCCTATCTCTCCGCTATGTCTGCGAGCTATCCTCCCAGACTATTTCTCCATCAGTTGATGAGTGCTCTTGCTTGCTTTGCACCAGCACACCGGAATGTGACGGGTACCTGGTTGCAGGAGAGGGCTTCAAGACCGTCTTGAGGGATGAAAAAGGAAGAAGCATCCTGGTTAGAGCAAATTTCGGAAAAGGGCTGATTGTTGCCACCTCGGTACACGAATTTCCTGCTGCGGAGTATATAAAGTGGGCATTGAGTCAGGCAAGGCCTGCTAAGCTATGAGGTGATGAGCATCCTGCAAGAAGAAATAGCTGCAAATGAGAATCTGCCCTTAAAAAAGAAGAGCAAGCTACGTGAAGAGATCGAAAGCTTGCTCGCGGAGAAAGGAATTACCTTTGAAGAGAGGATAGCAGTCATGAGCCTGGATACAAAGGAAACCCATTATTTCGATGATTATCCGCAGGCCCTGCAGTTTCTCAAAGAAAAGAAAGGGCGATGGTATCTGACGACGCCGGGAATCAGACGAACCGCAAACCGGTGATGGATCAAATATAGTACAATGCAATCTTTGATCGCCTTAAGATCAAGACCGGTCTGGTTGCAAAATTAGCCACATCATAGGCAGTGCTCCCGATCCTTCCTTTCTTTATGGCCACAGCTCCTTGAGAGCTCATGGCAATAAGAGATACGTCCTGCATCTCAGCTTCATAGCGAATGGCCTCTACTGGATGTCCGAGCACTACCTTTGCGGTTACATTCATCCCATCCTTACTAAGTTCTGAGGATATCTCATTGATCTTCTCTTTAGCTATGGCCACGTTGGCCTCAATCTCTTCCTCAGTCTCGCCTTTTGAGACAACATTGAGAAGCAAGAGCTCTCCTATATCCGGCAAGCCTTTCAAGAAGGAGAGAGCGGCTTCGGAAGGTTGAGAGAAATCGGTGGGAAAGAGCACCTTGGAGAAGATTTTTCCACATTGCTCCTTTTGGTCGGTCTCCTCCAGCTTCCGATAGCGCATGATCAAAAGGTGGGTATTTCCATAACGCAGGACATTTCGGGAGGTGCTTCCCAAGAGGACGCTTTCAATGAGGCTCTTTCCCCGCGCTCCCATGGCTACCAGGCTGACCTTTTCATCCTCTGCCACCTTTTGGATGGCACTGGCCACCTCGCCCTCCAGAACGGTCAGGGCTCTTGCTTTTATGCCCACGCCCGGGACCATTAGGGCGCTCTTCATCTCCGAAAGTCTCTTCTCAGCAGCTTTGACCTCTGCCACCGGATCCCAGAATCTGGTAATTGTCGGCCTTGCCACAACATTTAGGAGCAATACCTCATTTACACCGGGAATTTGGCCGACGCACTCGATGACCTTTTGCGCATGTTTGGAAAAATCGGTCGGAATTAGGACCTTTTCGAACATCAGAGACCACCTGATGTATATATCATGCCCATAATATTTCAAATTATTGATGAATCAAAAGAGAGGAGTCCCAAAGGACTCTTCCTCCACCTTCATCAGATCTATCCAGGTGGACTTGCACTGGCAGTCCAGGCTCTGGAAAGGCGCAACATCCTGGGAAAGGGCATGGGTTCGAATAGCTGCGGCGATACTCTCGTCGCACTCTCCGCAGTTATGCGGGCCACGCCTGGTGCCGGCGCCCACTGGATCGCAGACGAATGGGCCGGGTACGCTCTTTAGCACCTCCAGAGCCGACCATAGCCAAGGAGGCCGAAACTCGCCTCGCTCCCACATGCGCTCCACCAGGGTATTGCGCTGCACATTGCAGAGGTTAAGAGATAGGATATCTGCGTGGCTGCGGGCCGCTCGGGCAGAGGCGATGGCATCTCTCATTGCCTGGCCTTCCGAGAGCAGAGGCGGCTTGAGCAGCAGGTAAGCTTTAACCCGCCCGCCCTGTCTGTGCACGGTCTCGGAGGCTGTGGTGAAGTCCTGGAAGGAGAAGCCCTTGCGGATGGCATTCTCCCGGATGAGGTCATTGGCTGTCTCAAGGCCAATGGCAAACTCTGTGGGAAGGCGGCTCTGGCAGATCTCGACCGTTTGTGCCGTTACATATTCAGGTCGGGTCTCGATGACCAGCTTCTTGATTCCCAGGGCCTCCAGCCTTTTTAAGATCTCGTCGCGCGCCTCCACCGGCATCTCGTCAGGGTCCAGGAAGCTGCCGCTGGTGTAGATCTTAACCACGGAGACCTCCGGGGAGGATCTCTCCAGGGCGCATTCGAACTGGGCGATCAGGTCTGCGGCGGACGCGGGGGCACCTTCCCCGGCATAGCCGCACATGGTGCAGCGGTTCCAGCGACAGCCCACGGTGCGCAGGATCATGGTCAGCGCCTCTGCCGTCCGGCCGTCCTCCAGGTCCTGAGAACGCCAGACGGTGACCGGCTTTCTCAGATCCAACTCTCTTTCTACTCTTGCTCTGGCCATTGTCCTATCCCAGATATTGCAGGGCGCTGATGGCGGCAGACGCGCCGCTGCCCACCGCGGTCGCTACCTGCAACCTTCCCCCAGTCAGGTCTCCGGCTGCGAAGACACCCGGCATGCTCGTCTCCTGGTTGAGCCGGTTGACCTTCACAAAGCCGCCGGGCGTCATCTCCAGTCCCAGGGCCGTCGCCAAATCGGTGTTGGGCTTCATACCCATCTCCACAAAGACTCCGTCCGCCTTCAGGGAACGGAGAGTGTTGCCCACCTTGTACTCCACGCTGGCGACGAACTGGTCGCCCAGTATTTCTGTAATCTCCACACCAAAGGATGCGGTGTAGTTGGAAAGCTTCTTGATGCGGTCCAGGTAGACCGGCTCGGCCACCAGCTTCTCTCGCGAGGAGAGCAGGTGAACCTTCTCAGCGATGTTGGCCAGATAGAGAATGGCTCGGGCGGCGCCGTTGCCATAGCCCACCACTGCCACTGCTTTGCCCCTGAAGAGCGCTCCATCGCAATGCACACAGTAAGAGACACCCCGCGCCGTCAGCTCCTTCTCACCAGGAACGCCAATAGCACGGTGGCTGGCACCCATGGCCAGGATGACGGCTTTGGCTTCGTACTGCCAGTTCTCTGTCTTGAGGCGGAAGGAGTCGCGCAGAGGCACGATCTTCTCCACCTGGTCAACTTGGTACTCCGCCCCGAACTTCTGGGCCTGGGCCAGCATCCTCTCGGATAGCTCTATGCCCTGGATGCCATCGGGAAAACCGGGGTAGTTCTCATAGAGGCCGCCCATGGACTGCTGTGAGCCGTAAATATTGCCCAGAACCAGCGTCTTCTTTCCGCCTCTCGCGCAGTACATGGCAGCGGTCAGCCCAGCCGGGCCTGCTCCTACTATGACGACATCATGCAAGCGAATATCACCATTAAGAAGCTCTTCTTCAAGGTAGATAAAGGGTATGTAGCTTGGGGCGCGGGGCCATGGGCTGGGCTTTTTACCCGCAATGTTTTTAGACTAGAAGATGATTGTAGGGGATGCTTCGTGAAACACGATAGCGCCGATAGTGTAGCGGTTATCACTAGGCGTTGCCAACGCCTAAACTCGGGTTCGAATCCCGATCGGCGCATAAAATTACC
>JAQTYS010000104.1 GCA_028688175.1 Methanothrix sp.
GGCCATCCAGAGCGCCGATATACTTTTTATCCAGAATGAGTAGGGATTCGGAGTTTCTGAGGGTCTTTGGATCTTTGGGCTCATCGTATTTGCTGGTCACATAGCCAATGGGTGTGAAAACCACATTCTCCTGAAGCGTATTTGCAGACATTATTAAAACCTCGTCAATTATCACTCATGTTTTCCGGCAAAGAAGCTATGTATGGGCGGGCATTGGCAGCCAGGAGGGCGTAGAAGACAGAGTGGTGGAAACCTCATTACAGACACAGGTCCATCCCGAAAGCCAGCATCTTCGAGTTGCTTGGCCAATGGCGTGTCCACTGGAACACTGATCAGCGAGAAATACTCCTATCTTGACAACCTGCAAAAGAGACAGTCGCATCAGGCCTGAACTATCCTATCGCGAAGTTATTTCCCTTTCGGGTATCAGGAATTCCAAAGAAGGATCGACTGCAAGCTCTGTTAAGAAGATATATCATGGATTGCTAAGTAATCCCTCACTGATAAATCGATTAATAAGTTCTAAGACTAATCTGAGCAAAAGCAACTAGTGATACTAAATATTTTTGATAATAGTAATATCTTAATCCATATCAAATCAAATGATTTATTAATTACTATTTAATAATTGTTGTTTGCGCAATCTTTTTATACTTATATAAGATGAGTATAATCTGGTCAAATACTTACTATGCATAATACTTATCAATTCCAGTCTGGTGAGGATTTATGTGGATAAATATCGCGCGATCTGCATTTATTTGTCTCTTGGTAATCAGCATCGTGGAAACAACTGCGATGGGAATTACTGTAAGCGTCTCTTCATCAGATGGCCATGAAATGTCGTCCTCTTCCCATGGCTATAATCTGGATACATCGACGCAGCTAAAACAGGATATCAACCTAGCTTCGAGCAAAATTTCCTCCAATCTGCAAGTTGAAGGCAGAGGAAAGAACAGATTGATGCAGTCTCTATCCGGAAGCAGTTATGCTCTGAGCAGTGACGTCAACAGTCAGGGAATGCTCCGCATTTCGGCCTCCTCTGCTGCCTCATGGGAGGAGGCCAGTATCAGCCAGGATGTAGCCGGAGCAGGTAGCCTGAGTCTGAATATGCAGAGCATAGAGAGCGGTGCGAATGCCGGTCAGGAGGCGGTAGTTGTAGGTGGCGTGCTTTCCAGCTCGCAAAGTCTCTATGCAATCAATGGGCAAGGCACCTTTTCCAGCCAGATTACAGAGATGGAAGGCCAAGGTGGCAGAGTCGTCTCGGGAGCACTGGGTGAAGAGAATGTAATGCTGGCTGAAGGCGGCTATTATGGACAGGGAAGTATGAAAGCCAACCTTGCATCTAGTGCGTCAAAACATGCCATATCAAACGGCTTTGCGTCCATAGATAATGTTCTAGTTTTGAGCGGCGAATCCATAAATGCCGTTTCCTCGGATGGCGAAAGCGCAATGATGGGCATTTCCGGCCTGCGAGTGTTGGGAGATGAAAGTGGCATTGGCAGCTTTGATGTGAGCGTCCTTAATTTTGACCTGGCCGGTGAAAAAGAAACAGAAACGGCCTGCGAGATCGCTGAGAGCGAAATGATTATTCCTGGCGGGTCCTATTCCTCTTTCAGGCTTACTGGATATCGCTGGAATACGCTCGATCCCCAGGTACAGCTCTACTTAAACCCGACCGGCACGCCTGCACAGCTCACCCCTACTTCCACTGAAGACGCAATTTCTGCTGCTGCCAATACCTGGGATGATGCTGTGGCCGGCGATATCTTTGCTGATACAACTACGGTGATAGTAGACGAAAGTAAGGTGGTAGACGATCCATTCAGCGGCACGCCCAAGAAAGACGGCTACAACGTGCATGGATGGGATGCATTTGGGAATAGCTTTGTTGCGCTTAATCGCTGGTGGACTGATGGTACACGGAAAGATGGATACTACAGGATTACGGAATCCGATACTTGGTATAATCTCGATTATGAATGGACGACAAGTCTCACCAATGCCCAGACGACCGGCAAGATAGATCTGCAAAGTGTTGCCCTGCATGAACTGGGACACTGCATTGGCATGGGTGACATCTACTCCACAACTTACGGGGGGATTTTGCCGCCTAGCGACGAACGAACCAAGGACTTTGAGCAGGTGATGAATCTCTACAACGGGCCACAAAGAACACTGGGAAATGGTGATATTACTGGTGCTCAGATTCTGTATGGCAGCGTCCCAAAGATAATTTCTGTAGGAAGTGGGGGGCAAGATTAGCTGGTCTTTGTAATATGATGAATTCCTTTTTGGATCATTCTTATGTAATCGAGCAATAAGACTATAAATAGCTGTTACATAAGAGGCATTATTGATACCTAAGTCAATCATCCGATCACTGGCGCGCCAGGATCTCTCTGTGCTTTGCGAAATCAGAGACCACGTCGAGCGCCTAATCTCAGAAAGGAGCAAACCTCCTCTGGCAGAAGAGTTGCCGGGCAACAGGGAGGTGTTAGAGGTGCATACGAGTGGGTCGACTACCTACCGATTGGAGAGGGTCTCTTGTGGCAAGAACTGCAAAGGATGTCCACATGGCCCTTACTGGTACGGTTACTGGCGGGAGGGCGGCAAGACGCGCTCTAAATACATCGGCAAGAATCTGTTGTCCACAAAGACCAAAGACGGTGCCAATGCATGATTAGTAATATTAATAAGTTCAATATATTTGTTTTCCTGATAGCAATAACTATCTTCTCAGGATGCGTATCGCAAGATGAGTCCTCAATTGCGGCTCCACCCAGTAATGCGTCTCACAGGATCAATGTGGCTACAACCATAGCTCCTCTGGGCGAATTTGTGAAAGTGGTGGGAGGCGAGAAGGTTGATGTCATTCTCGTAGTCCCGCCGGGAGCTGAGCCCCATACCTTCGAGCCCACACCTTCCCTTATGATGGATATGGCTAAAACCGACCTTTATGTCATGAACGGTGTGGGTCTTGAGTTCTGGATGGATAAGCTTCTGGAAGCCAACAAAAAAATGGCTGTAGTAGACTCCTCTCAGGGCGTAGCCCTCCTGCAAGAGAGTGAGGATGAGATGGACCCGCACATCTGGCTCTCTTTGCGAAATGCCGTCGTCCAGGTAAACAATATCTGCTCAGGTTTGATACTGGTAGACCCCCAAAATAAAGAATATTATATCAAGAACCGAGACGATTATTTAGAAAAACTGAAAGCTCTGGATGTGGAATTGAACAGGACATTTGCCGGCAAAAAGAATAAGATATTCATTGTGCATCATCCCGCCTGGACCTACTTCGCAAAGGACTACGATCTTTCTCAGGTAGCGCTCATGGAGAACGAAAAGGAGCCGGGACCCAAATACCTGGGCGAGGTGATAGAGCTGGCCAAAAAGAATAATATCACTACTATCTTTGTAGAGCCAGAGTTCAATCCCAAGACCGCAGAGGTAATCGCCCGGGAGATGAACGCCCGCATCGTCACCATTGATCCGTTGGCTGGAAATTATCTGGAAAATATTAGAAATGCCAGCCTTGAGATTGCCCAGAGCCAAACATGACTGAGAAGATAGTATCTATAATGGGCCTCTGGATCTGCCGAGCAGAGCATGCCGTCCTGGAGGACATAAATCTGGAGCTGGTAGCGGGCGACTTTCTGGGCCTTATCGGTCCCAACGGGGGCGGCAAATCTACCCTGCTGAAGGTAATGCTGGGCCTGATCAAGCCGGACCGGGGCAGCATTGCTCTCTTCGGGCTGCCGCCCGCAGAGGCGCGAAGCCGCGTAGGTTACATGCCCCAAAAGACGGTCTTCGACCAGAGCTTTCCTGTTAATGTGCTGGACGTGGTGCTCATGGGACGATATAGCCGCAAGGGGCTCATGCATCGTTATGGCAGTGTGGACCGTCAGGCGGCGCTCAAGGCTCTGGAGGCTGTGGGAATGCAGGATCGAGCTATGCGCGAGATAGGTGCTCTCTCGGGAGGGGAGCAACAGAGGGTCTTTGTAGCCCGATCATTGGTCTCCGATCCGGAGCTTCTTCTTCTGGATGAGCCCACAGCAGGCGTTGATTCCGCCCAACAGACCGACTTTTACGATCTTCTCTGCCACTTGAATCGCGATCTCAAGATCGCTATTGTGCTGGTCTCCCATGATGTAACAGCCATCTCCAAGTATGTGAGCAAGATCGCCTGCCTAAACCAGCGGCTTTATTATCATGACTCCAAGGAACTGAGCAATGATGATATCGAGAAGGCCTATGGCTGCCCGGTCGAGATGATAGCGCACGGCACACCCCATCGGGTCTTGAGGGAACATGATTGATCTAGGTTTTTTCCAGTACGACTTCATGAACAATGCTCTGGCTGCGGGCCTGGCCGCCTCGGTATTGTGTGGTGTAATCGGAATATATGTTATTTTAAATAAAATCGTGTTCATCAGCGACGGCATTGCTCACGCTGCATTTGGGGGCATAGGTCTTGGTTACTTCCTGGGCTACGATCCGCTGGCCTTCGGAGTAGGGTCTGCCGTTTTAACTGCTCTTGGTATAGGAATGGTCAGCTCCCGAGCGCGCATCTCAGAGGACACGGCCATTGGTGTCTTCATGGCCACTGGTATGGCTTTAGGAATAATGCTCCTCACTCTCTCTCAGGGCTACGCTCGTGACCTTTACGGCTACCTGTTCGGAAATATTTTAGCTGTGACGAGGAGCGATGTACTGCTTATTTCGGCACTTACTTTGACCATCCTGGTCCTTGTCTTTCTGCTCTACAAAGAGTTCCTTCTCCTGAGCTTCGATCCCATTTACGCAGAAGCCATCGGCCTTCCAGTGCAAAGCCTTCGCCTCTTGCTCCTGGTCATGGTGGCTTTCAGTGTGGTCATCCTCATCAAGATCGTAGGGATAATCATGGTCATAGCGCTTCTGACCATTCCCGGTGCCATAAGCCGGCGGCACATGATGGGCATGCCTGCTATCATGGCAGGGTCCATATTCCTGGGCGGCGTCTTTGTGACCATCGGGCTGCTCGTATCCTATGAGTTGGATGTGCCCTCCGGTGCGACCATAATTCTGACCGCAGCCGTGGCCTTCTTCCTGAGCACTCTGCTTTCTCGGTAGACATCAAAGATAGGTTTAATTAAGGGATGCAAATTAACGTTAAAGAAGATGAAGCTCCTGCATGTCATCAGCATTCTGCTTTTTCTTGCCGGCCCGGGCCTGGGGGAAGATATCATATTTTTCGCTGATGATCACTATAAATCTTTGGGCCGACCGGAGCTTACTGCTAGTGTGGCCAATCCAGTCTTGGTGCCTGGCGAGAGCATATTGCGAATAAACCTGGCCAATGCAGGCGAGCTGGAAGAGCTTATCCCCATTAACGAGAGCGGTTCCCATGAAGACATATTGCAAGAGATGATCGCAGAGACAAAGAGTTGTGATGCCCTGAATATCAATGCCGCTCTCGCGCAAGCGCCAGTCATTAAGGTGACAACCGCTCAGCAAAACATCAATGTCCTCCCAGCGGGGTCAGCTGCAGTGCTGCAGTTTAATATCACTACACAGAAGAATGCAAGCGGATGGTATGCACTTCCCCTGAGCCTTGATTACGAGCGACAGGTGGATGTAAGCGTGAAAAGTGGCGAGGTCTTTCCCCTTTATGAAGCAGAAAAGCAAAACTTTACCTGCAATGTATTTGTATCAGGATCCGATCAGACTTTGCACATTTTCGGGATTTCATCCCAGCTTTATGCAGGTAGAAGCGAAAGCATGAGTATGGCAATAAGCAATGATGGCGCTACGGCGCTGTGCAATTGCTCGGCCAAGCTCCTGGCTGCCCCTCCCTTCTATGTAGAAAGCCCGGCCGTATTGCTCGGAGATCTGGACATTGGATCGCTGCGTGTAATGGAATTTCAGGTTGGTGTAGATGGAAATGCCATCCTGCAGGATTACCAGATGGGCTGTGAGATTGTGTGTCAAGAGAAAAGCATAATTGTTCCTCTGCATATCTCACTTTCTGATGCCGGGTTTCTAGGAGACTTTGCCCGACCAGTAAATGTATTGGGAGGCCTGACTGTAGCCGGTCTAGCTGCGTTTCTGATATGGCGAAAAGGGGATCGCCTCTCGAGTCGCAAAAGAAGAAGGCGGTAGACACATGATGGAGAAACCAATCAAAGCTGCAGGGATATGCAAGATGTATAAGAGCTTCTTGGGTAGTAGTGCTACCATTCTTCATAACATATCCATGGATATCGAGGAAGGAGAGATCTTCGGTCTGCTCGGTCCCAACGGCTCAGGTAAGACCACTCTCATCTCCATCTTCTCCACTCTCATCTATCCGGAGCGTGGAAGTCTTTTCATCCTGGGGATGGATGCCCGTCGTGATAGCAAAGAGATACGCAAAGTCATAAACATCAGCACTGCCAAACCCAATTTTCCCTGGAGCCTGACTGTTCGAGAGAACCTGCGCCATTACGGCATGCTCTACGGCCTTTATGGCTCTGCTCTCACCCAGACGGTGGAGGATCAAATTGATGCCTTCGAGCTGGGTGAGTTTAGGGATATGAAGTTCGAGAACCTCTCCACCGGCCTCAAGCAGCGTCTCTCCCTGGCCAAGGCCATGCTCAACCATCCTCGTCTGCTCTTCCTAGACGAGCCCACCACGGGCCTGGACCCCGATATATCCATTAAGACTCGCATGCTGATAAAAAGAATTCACCAGGAACAGAACATCTCTGTGGTCTTATCCACTCACTACATGCCGGAGGCGGAGATGCTCTGCGATAGGATTGCATTCCTGCGCAAGGGTAGGATTGTGGCGCTGGACACGCCCCACAATTTGAAGAGGCATATGGGATTGGGGGAACGAATTGTGGTCTCTTACGAAGGAACGGTAGACATCACAGCCCTGGAAAGTTTGCCGGGCGTTTTAGGCATTAAAACGGAGAGGGGCAGCTTGGAGATTGTGATCGACAGAGTCGAGGATAGTCTGGACAGGATCGTCAAACTCTTCTGCAATGCCAGAATACTTAATATAACCATAAAAGAGCCTGATTTGGAGGATGTATTCCTTGAACTGGCAAGGTGAATTGAACAAGTATCTGGCTAGTGCCTACAAGAATTGGCTCATCTCCAAGAGGAACATCTTTACCTTATTCGAGCTATTCTTCTGGCCCATGATAAGCCTGCTATCCATTGGTCTTCTCACCCGCTTCTTGAAGGTAGAGGGCTCGATGGTCTCCTTTCTCCTGGTGGGGGCCATTGCGCTGACCATTTTGCAGGTAGCTCAGATCGATGTAGCCTATGTTCTTTTATTCGATATGTGGTCCAAGAGCATCAAGAATACTTTCATCGCTCCGATTCGTAGCTATCATCTGGTATTTGGAGCAACACTCTTCGGCATCCTGCGGGGCAGTGTCGTCTTCTTCATCCTGGCGATTGTCAGCCGCTACCTATTTGGATTTGATTTTCAGTATGGCGGCCTGCTACCGGTGCTGATATTTCTGGCAGGTGTTTTTGCTACCGCTGCGGTCATCGGTATCACGGTGTGCATATCCATTCTTACCTTTGGTCAGAAAGCAGATGTTGCCGCCTGGAGCCTGAGCGGCATGATCCTTCTAGTCAGTGGAATTTACTATCCCGTCGAGGTGCTGCCTCCCTTGTTGCAGACGCTGGCCAGAGCCATACCCCTGACCTACTTTTTAGAGTACTACAGGTCAGTATTTATTCCAGGGCCCCATCATCTGATCATTGGCGCATTTCTAGCCGTTTTCTACCTGTGTCTAGGGCTGATCCTCTTTGATCGGGCCATTGAGAGGGCGAGAAGGACTGGAATATTGTTGCGGCTGTCGGAGTAGTTTTGCAAGAGAAGTGATTTAATGTTCCGGTTTGCGAGGTGTTGGGATTGATAGAAGGCATTTTGGGGCGCGTCCCGCTAGGAGATAGCCACAGTGTGCGGCTGATGGGCGTAATCAATCTCAGCCGTGAGTCATTCTACAAAGGCTCAGTGGCCGGTCCCCATGAGGCTCTCTCCCTGGCGACAGCTATGGAGGAGCAGGGCGCGGATATGATCGATTTGGGCGGCGTCTCCACGGCTCCAGGCTCTCCACCGATAAGTGAAGCCGTGGAACGAGAGAGGCTATTTCCTGCGCTCAAGGATATTTTGCAGAACCTGGATATCACCATCTCAATAGATACACAGAGATCCAGCATTGCCAAAGACGCCCTTTCTCTTGGTGCCGCCTGCATAAATGACGTCTCAGGACTGTCTGATCCCCATATGGCTGCCAGCGTAGCCGAGTACGACGCTTCCTTAATCATCATGGCCTCTTCGCATAAAGCGGGCGATCTGCTCCATTTGAGCGAGATAATTGCTGTTCTGGGCGAACGAGTTAGAGCTGCGACCCAGATCGGAGTATGCCAGGAGAAGATCTCAGTTGATCCGGGTATCGGCAAATGGATACCGGAAAAGACACCCGCCCACGATCTGGCCATCCTGGATGGAATGCTGCGACTGCGTGCTTTAGGGCGGCCGGTGGTCGCAGCTCTCTCTCGCAAGTCTTTCATCGGTGAGCGTCTGCATAAGCCCGATCCCTTCCAGAGGCTGGCGGGAACGCTGGCTGCCACGGCTATCGCAGTCTACCTGGGGGCGCATATCGTCAGGACGCATGATATCGCCGCCAGCCGGGAGACTGTAGCCATGGCCCAGGCGATCAGAGGCAGTCCGGGTATATCCACAGATGAGGAGATGGAGGTGGAGGTGCTGGGCTATTTGGGTCAGGGAGAAGATATGGCCGAAAACCTCCGCAGAACAGAGGTAGATGAGCGAGGATATGGCACTCTCTGCAAGAAAAGCTCTTTTCGTATCCTGGCCGTACGCGGCCTGAGCAGCATGGAGGCCATAATAATAAAGCAGGAGATGCTGGCTCGAGGTGGAGATGCCGCCATTCCCAAGCTTGCTCTTCGCTGCGATCCTCGACCGGAAGAGGTTTTAATATTCGGCACCACCCACCAGATAGCCGGCCTGGTAAAAAACTTGAGCGGCCAGCCTTTTCGGCTCTCGCGCTTGGCCGTGAGGATCGAGGAGGCAACTGCGATGATAGAAAGCCCAGAGCGTTACAGGT
>JAQTYS010000105.1 GCA_028688175.1 Methanothrix sp.
ATTCATATTCATAGCAATCCCCTACCATGCATCTTGAGATTGTCTCCTATCCCGAAACCACACTGATTCTGAAGCTTTTCTTGTCCCCGAAAGGCATTGAGCCCGAGACCGTGGCCAAGGCAGCTTCCAGATCCCAGAATCCGGCATTTCTGGGCTTGATGCTCATGATGAAGGTCACGTCACCGCTACCGGAAAGCTTCCGACTCAGGCCTGAGTCCAAAATGCCGGACCTGTCTCGTATGGTTGCCTCCACTTTGGTTCCTGCCGCCAGGTTGGAGTAGACGGTGTGCACCTTTACCTGACTCTCCTCACCTACTGCAATCGTATCAGGTGGAATGACGTATTCGATGCTGCTAATCTCCACAACCGGTTTATTCTCCGCGTTCTCAACGAGCAGAGTGAAGGCTTTGCCGGCCAGAAGCTTGTCGCCCTTCCATATTTCCGCCTTGAGATGCCACTCGTTTATATACTCGGGCCATCCCGAGGGAATGGAATAGCTGGCGGGCACCATAATCTCGGCGGGCGGGAACAGATAAGTGCCGCTGCCTGTGATTGTAGTCTCACCGCCACTCTGAAAGCGGGGTGGAAAATCGGCATAGGCGAGGTGCAGGCTCAATGTCGATTCCGCCATGTTGGCGTAGTTGATGCCTACTACTATGGGCACACGCTCGCCCACGGTTAGGGTCTCAGGCGACGGCGGATACTGAAGGGAGTTGATCTTCACCTCTCCTCCAAAAGCCGGCACAACTGCGATTAGGATCAGGCTGAAGAGAATAATGCCAAAGCGTTTGTCTCTCATGACTATATCAATTATTAAAAGTTATAAATAAGCTTAAGCATCTGTCCCTGCTCATTGCTCATATTTGTCTTGCTAGATCACATCTGCCTCAGCACACGATTTTTTCGAAACAATCCTTGCAGAGCACCTTTCCGCCAGCCGTTCTTCCCAGGATCTCCATAAAGCCCTCTTTGCACTCCTGGCATTTGAGTGATGGATAGATCCTGGCCTTCTCGGGTGCAGGAATGTCTACATCCCTCACAGAGAGCAGGTCCTCGTCCTTGCCGTTTAAAATATCCTCGATGACCCTGGTCCTCAGCCTCTCAAATTCCTTCTTCTCTTCCGCGGAAAGGTTTCCCGTTGCCGCCTTCTGGCGCAGGGCATCCATCCCCTGGAAGACATCGCCCTTGAAGTAGATCCTCAGCGCCCTGTCATTATCGCGAGAGTAGAAGGTGAAGACCTGCTTGCCATTATCCACAAAGATCAGATTGCCTTTGCCGGCGGTACAGCCCAGGAGCGACTGCACTGCATCCACGCTGCAGGATTTGTTCTCGGCAATGCAGACCAGCTCTTCATCCTGGGAGCGAGGATAGTGCTCTTTGGCATACGTTGCTACCCTGTAGCCGATAGCAAGCCCTGGGCAGATGTGGCCATGAAACTTCGCCGCCTCTTTGAAATCGTCTTCCATAGTAATCATCAATAATTACTTCTGACGGATTGGAATAAGTAATGAGCGGTCGGCCTTCAATGAGGGCGATATGGACAGATTGTATCTGTGCTCAGAACTGGGAGCAGAGCACGAGGTACACGAAAAGTCCACAAAAAATTTATACGATCAGAAGAATTCGCAAATTGGCATGTGATTCGATGAATAAATATCTAAAGACTGGGCTCTTTGGTTTTATGATTTGGCTGATTCCTTTTGCAGTATCGGTTTTGATCTTCCCGTTGCGTGTGTCTCAGCGCCAGCTATTTGAGTCGATCATGCCCGTAATAATCGCTATCTGGACGGTGTTCTTCTCCATTTTCTATCTATCCCGGATAAAGAGCGATTTTTTAAAAGAAGGCATCTTCATTGGCATTGCCTGGCTCTTGATCAGCATAGTGCTGGATCTTATGATATTCATTGCTGGCCCCTTAAAAATGCCTCTTTGGGATTATGCAACGGATATTGCAGTTATCTATCTCATGATCCCCACGATCACGACCGGGTTCGGCTATCTGATGGAGCAGCGTGCCCGAATAAATCAGATGGATTGATTTTTCCAATTCTTCCGCTTCTCCCTTTTTCTGAAACGGAAAATCCCATCTTCTCTAAAAGCGCCCTCGCTTCGCCTCGCCCATGTAGCAGCACCTCGGCCAGATCCTCCGGGCAATCGATGTCAGATCCAGCCCGAAAAGACTCGAAGACGCAGACATCAAGGCCAGCTTGCTGGGCATAGTCCAGATGCTTGGGAAAGCTCAGACCCTGGTAGCAGGTGCGAAACTCGGGGGCTCTGATGAGAATCATGTTTGTCCCGCCCCCTCTTCCCGGACAGATTACCACATCACCCCGGCTGCCCAGAATACCTGCCACATCCTTTTGTGTCAAAAGAGCCAGATCGGCCATGACGATCAGAATTTCCGCCGGCCATCCTCGCGATGCCTCACTGGCGATTAATGCGTTCAGAGCATCGTTCAGATCCAGATTCGACTCCAGAATCTCTGCATCGTAGCCGACGTTTGCTGCCTCCAGCCCGGGTCTGGAAAGAATTATGACTTCGCCGAAGTCTGAGATGGTTCCCAGAACATCCCTGAGCATGGCAAAGGCCAGGAGCCTTCTCTCTGCCGGCTTAAGCACTGGTGCCAGCCTGCTCTTGGCATTGTCGAGCTTGAAAGGCACTATGATTCGAAGCGGTCTATGCACGAGCGTGGCTATCCGCGGCAGCCGATAAAATCCTATCTCCTGAGGCGAGGCCTGATCACATCTTTCTCCTCGGCCATGAAGACAGAATCGCCGCCTGAGCGAGGATAATTCAACCCGCGAAAAACGATCGCAGGAGTCCCGTCTCCTGCCTCGCCCATGAGAAGATTGGCCATTGCTGCGATCTCGTCCACAATGGCCTCTACTGTGATCTCCAGGGCCTTGCCGTGCAGGTCGCAGATCCCCCTCCAGTCGCGCAGAGCGGCTATCCCTGCCCAGCCTATGGCCACGCCCGCCACGCCGGAGCGAAAGGGCCTGCCGCAGGTATCGGTGACGATTACAGCGCAGTCCTTTCCCAGGTTAGCGCGCAGCCGCTTTGCGCTCCTGCCCGGGTCTTCGGGCAGCAGCAGTATGCGCGCGTCTCCCACATTGGACTGATCGATGCCGGCGTTAACGCCCACATGACCAAAGCGAGTCTGCACCAGCAGAAAAGGGTGGTCGATCAGGACATCCACCGATTCCTCCAGGACTGCCTGTACAAATCTGGGATCTTTGCCGATATTTTGGGCTATGGCAGCGGCCCTGTCGGTGGGATGATAGCTTTCCAAATCTCTGAATCGTCCCTCCGACTTGGCCACGATGGTGCTGGCCAGGCAGAGCACATCCCCATCTTGAAAATCAAAAAGAGATTTGACCAGTGAAGCTATGTCATCGCCTTGCTTGATGATAGGCAGGCCGCGAATGACATAGCCTTGCAATGATGGCACGGATGAAGCCACGTTTGCTGACATCTATTCTACTTTAACCGTGCCTCAAAAGGCATCTTTCCGAGGCGATAGAGCCTGGCCTGAACCAGGAGATCGAGAAGATAGGAGTAATTCTCGGCGACGATTGCCGCCCTCTCTTCGCTGATCTCTATCCAGGGAAGACCGCCATATCCTAAGGCATATTCCATCCAGAAGGATGGCGGAGAGAACTCAAGCAGATACTTGTTCTCCTCATTAAATGTGAGGGTGATTCTCTCTTCCATCTAAGGCACCTTGCCGGTTCGCTCCACAACCTCGGCGAAGGCCAGAGTTCCGCTGATCTTCTTAATCTTGGCCTTGACGATCTCGCCCTTGACGGCGCTGGGCACGAAGATGAGGTATTTATCCACTTTAGCTATGCCATCGCCCTTATTTCCCACGGACTCGATGCGTAGCTCATAAGTCTCTCCCTCTTCGATGAGATCCTTTTGTACGATTGTGGTAGCTTTTCTCTTTCTAACCGGTCGATGTGCACCACAAGCATCACACTTGAGTGTCAGAACACGATCGCTCTTGAGGAGGTGGGTATCGGGCAGCCTGCACTCTGTGCAGACTACATACTCCTCGAAATAGGACTCTATCTGGCGGGCGATGGCAGTCTCGCCGAACTTTCCCTGAAAGACGCCGCGCTGCCCTTCGATCTTGCCAGCTGTGCCCATCTCCTGGAGTAGATACTTCATGAGGTGCTCCGGTTCTCTATTTAGAGTGTCCGCGATGCTCCCGAAGTTCTCGAGGACGGTGGTCTTGCCTTCGTAAAAGACCTTGACGGAAGGTATGACGAACCGCTCCTTGGACTCCCGAGTGGCCGGCATCTTCTTCATGGCCCGATCTAGGCCCGCTAAATAATCATCCATCTAGATACCTTAATTATTTTATCAGTTCTTGACCAGAATCTACAACGATCTGAATCGGTGTCGGCAATTTATGGCCTGCTCTCGTCAATGCTACCTTGGCATCGTTAAGATATGCAGGGGGTATTCCTATAGTAAAGAGCTTCTGGCCTGCTTCGACCCTGGCCGCAGTTCCCACAGCCTTGCCAAAAGCCATCCTCATGCCGCTGGATACACGGTCTGCTCCTGCGCCCGTTGCCTGCTTATTTTCCCGGATGACATGGTGGGGATAAGTGCGCAGCTTGAGGTGGAAGTTGGTTCTGCCTACCACTTTCATGAGGTAACGGTTAGCTGAAACTCTGGCCGCTTCCAGAGCGGTATGCCTGATCTGGCAGGGCTCCTTGACCACCAGAGTGAGCTGGATGGGAAAATCTTCAGTCAAATTTCCCATATCATAATGCACTACTTTGCTTCCAGGAACGCCGCCCATGTATTTTCTGCGTGTGTAGGGCCGTTCTCTCCTTCTATACATGCTTGCTGGCTTGCGTGTCAAAACAAAATTCCTCCAATAATCCTGAGATTGGTGCTACTATGCACCTTGCTTATAAGGTTTGGCCTTGGATGCCGGGCTTATACCGTGATGGGTGTGGAGTGAGATATCTCCCCCGCAAGAGGCCTCTTCATGAGTGTGCGGATCTCTTTCTGACTCTTTGCATTGGCGACTGTCCACATGAGCTTGACCAGGGCCATCTCGGGCAGCATATCCTCGCCCTCAATCGCACCCGCGTCCAGCATGTAGCGTCCCGTATCGTATACCCGATCGCATATTCTGCCTCGCAGGCATTGCGAGGTCACCACTACAGGTATATTCTCCTCTGTGGCCCTCTTAATGCCCTCTATCCAGTCGGATGCTACATGACCAAGGCCCGTGCCCTCCAGTACTATGCCGCGATAGCCCTTATCAATATAATAGTTCAAGATCTCCGGCGAAGATCCGGGTGTATATTTGACCAGAGCGCATTGGGACTCGAGCTTGTCCATAACCTCCAGTTCCACTTCGCCCCGTCGCCGGTAGGGCTGGAAGGTCTGGATCTTTCTGGTGAGGTAGTCCACCTTTCCAATGGGCGCCTGATTTATGCTCTGAAAGGCGTCCCGGCGGGAGCTATGCATCTTTCGCACCCTTGTGCCCCGGTGAATTGAGCAGTAGTCGTCGCTGGTTGTGCCGTGCATCACCACACAGACCTCAGCGATGTCGCTGATGGCGACAGTTGCCGCGCAGACGGCATTCATGGAGGCATCGCTGCTGGGCCGGTCGGAGCTCCTCTGCGAGCCGACTATGACTACGGGCACCGGTGTCTTCAGCATGAAGGAGAGTGCCGCCGCGGTATACATCATGGTATCCGTGCCGTGGGTTATGATCACGCCCTCTGCGCCTGCACGGATCTCTTCTGCCACAGATTGCGCGAGCTTTATCCAGTATTCGGCGCGCATGTTCTCGCTCAAGATCTGATAGATGACACGGGCGTGGTAGTTGGCGATCTCTTCCAGCTCCGGGATGGCGGATATGATCTCGCCGGCGGAGAACTGGCTGGTGACGGCTCCCGTGCGATAATCGACCTTGCTGGCAATAGTCCCTCCGGTGGATAGAATCGAAACCTGGGGGAGCCCCTCTTTAGTCTGCAAAGGCCTGATATTGCCTTTTAGCTTATTTTCCTGGCTCTTTTGCAGGAGCTGTAGCTCACACTTTTCGGCACATAAACCTATATTATAGCCGTTGTCCAGCTTCATGACCAGGTATCCTTCGCGCCGGCAAGGCATGAGCACGCCCTCATAGCGTGTGTCGTTCCTCTTAACGGAGATTCTGTCTCCAAGTTCCATTTTTAACTCACCAGGGTCTGCATTAACCCCTCTTATTCTATGCTAGGCATCTAAAAACGTTGCCCTTGGTGACTGGCAGGATAAAGAAGATTAATAGGGGAGAAAGACGGCAAATATGGCGATATGATCCATTTTGTGACCAGCAATAAGGGAAAATATGCAGAGGCTCAGGCAATATTCGGTGATCTCGTGCAAAGGGACATCGGCTATGCTGAGATTCAGGCAGACACTCTGGAAGAGGTGGCTCTCTATGGCATGGAAGAGGTCATAGGCCGCCTGGAGGGGCCGGTGATGCTCGAAGATGCGGGTCTCTTCGTGCAAGCTCTGCAAGGATTTCCGGGCGTTTATTCTGCGTATGTGCAAAAGACGATAGGCAACGCCGGCATACTGCGGCTCATGGAGGGCCAGGAGAATCGATCCGCTTACTTCAAATCGGTGGTTGCCTATGCCGAGCCGGGCATAAAAACCGTAATGTTCTCTGGAGAGGTGCACGGGCGGATCGGTTTTGAGGCGCGAGGAAATCGGGGATTTGGCTATGACCCCATCTTTTACGTAGACGATGTGAGTCTGGCGGAGATGGATCTGGAGAAGAAGAATCAAATATCCCATCGCGCAAAGTCCATGCGCGCTCTTAAAAATTGGCGGATAGGCCGCTAAAATTTTTATTTAATTATCTCCCGTCTGGCATCTCCTATCACATTTCTACTATATGATTTGCATGTTAGATCTCTTTATATAGTATTAATATATAGTTACTGTAATAAGTCATGCAGATATATTGAATTAGCTGGTCACAATCGTCTATATGGAGACAGGATGGCTAGTCGTATCTAGGAGATGTTGGCGATGGATTATATCTCGATTTCATTGGCGCTCGTGGGCAGTCTGCTCCTTTGGTGGTCGTTTCTGGCGATCTCCGGATTGAAGAGATGCAAGCTATGCGAGGAAATCCATTTTCGAATCTATCAAAAATAAAAATATTTCACTTTTGTTTCTTCTCCAGGGCGCAGCGGGGCAGCATCTTTTCATCTATGGCTTTGATGTAGGGAGCCTGGACAGCAGAAATATAGACCTTACGCTCTCCTATTAATATTACCTGATCTGTTGCCTTGGGCGGACTGATCCTGATCGAGAACATCAGGGGCCCTTCACAGGTGGTGGCGACGCGCAGGTCAGTAGAGCGGGCGCAGATATACTCTTCCATCTCCTGAGTGATCTTGAAGGAAAGGGGTTTCGCGGTCATTGCAGGTTAGATTTGTCAAGCATATATTTAGGGATTTGTTCCCGGCCCAAAATGGTTATATCCATATTTTCCGTTCTCAATTGTCATGAGAGTACGGAATAATATATCAAAAATAGCTATGCTTCTTGGCATCTTCATTTTGCTGGCCTCGGTTGCAGACTCCCAGATGAACCGGGACAGCCCCTTTTTAGGGAGCAAGCTTCCCAGGACGGATGATCAGAACATAGCGGGCCAGGGTCTTTCGTCAGGGTCCGGGATAGTGATCTCTGCTCCTTTTAATAATCAAGCCGTCTCTGACTTGTCGATATCTGCGGACCCGAACAATACCACCTGCAATATGGTCTCATTCCTGCTGACGATAACACCGTCTCCCAGCAGCTCTACCGGATATCAGCCGGTTAAGGTAAGAGTGCTGGAAAACCGTCAGGGAACGCCCACCGCGGTTGCTGAACTCACTCTTCTCGTTCCGGTCACGGGCGGCCTTCTGCATGAGACAATCGGTTTTTCCAGCGCGGCTTCGTCGGCTGGAGGCAGTGGCATAAACGAGATCACAGTGACGGCTGACCCTGACAACCAAATCCCAGAGACCAATGAGGGAAATAATGGCTTTACAATCAGCAAAACTTGCTAGGATTTAGGCAAATTGGCATGTATGATAAGGACCAACCGGTCTTTTCTTCTTTCTAAAGACAACAAAAATTTTTTAAATTAAGACGTCCTGTAAGGATGTTATAATGAGGGAATATATATGAAACTTATAACTGATGATTCAAATGCAGATTTGGCCGCGCTATTTGGTACCATCAGAATCTTGGCACCAGAACTGTGGGGATCTGGTCAACGCAGTCTTATTCTTCCCAGAGAATTGGGGGATTTGGAGAGACCAGAGTATCTGGAGCAAATAAAGGGAAAAATCAAGAAAATGAAGCAGCTGCATGATCTGCTTGATGCCGGTTTAATAACTCCTGCCCAGTATCTATCCAGAAAAGCTAATATAATTTCAGAGATGTGATCATGTCTAGCCGCGTTTCATCATCCGCTGCGATTGATGAAAATGGCGAGAATGATATGTTGGGCCTGAAGCCTAACCGTTTTGCTTTCCTGCCCCGGTTGCTTGGCATTCTGATTAAGATGTCTCTTTAGAAACAAATGATCAATCTTCAAAGAGAAGGGGCAGGTTAATAAATAGTGGCTGCAATAGGTTGATGGATGGAAATGTCTGAAGATGAAAAGCCCACTACAAGACAATCAATGCCACAATTTATTCCCAAATTCAAAGGCAAGAAAGTCATAATTCGTCTGATCTCAGGGGGCCAGCCGGTTACTGGAACTATTGACTCGTTTAACTCTTATGAGATCCTTCTCTTGACCGCAAAAGGTGAGATATTGGTCTTCAAGCACGCCATTGCCACTATTGAGATCGTGGATGAGCCGCGAGGTTATAAGCCTAGTCTTTAGCTTCTAAGATTATATCGGGTGGAATAGCTATGGCTATTTCACAGCAATTTTTGATAAGATTCCAGATGTATTCGAGTCCAAATAAGTCTCCAGTCCATAGTGCCCTAGCTCTCGACCCAGTCAGCTCTCCTTCTCATCCTACCAAA